>NZ_JBHXSC010000037.1:0-71610 GCF_042716505.1 Streptomyces sp. NPDC058674 | reverse complement strand
CGTCAGCGTCGTCAGCCCGGTGGCGGCCGCGCGGGCGAACTCCGGGACCGCGGCGTGCAGCAGCGCCCACGCCCCGTCCAGCCGGGCGCGCCACTCCTCCGCCTCCCCGGAGCCGAGCCGGAGCCGGGGCGGGCGGGCGAAGCAGTTGCGGTACGGGTCGAGGTCCTCCAGCGCCACCGGGGCCGCGTCCGGCCCGGGCGACCAGGTCCGTACGGGCTGCCAGCGCGCGTCACCCGCCGCCGCGCCGAAGCGGTGCTCGGCGCGGCCGTCCCGTACGGCGTACCCCTCGTCGGCGGCCCGCAGCGCGGCCCGCCCCTCGGTACCGGGCTCCCCGAGCCGCAGCAGGCCCAGCGTCGGCAGGTACACCTCGCCGTCCCGGTAGGCCACCTCGGCCGGCAGGTCCAGGCCGCTCCGCAGCACGGCCGCGGCGGTCAGGGCGGTCAGCCGCCGCGCCGCCTCCCCGGGACCCACCCGCCGCGCCGCCCCGGCGGGGCCGGGCACGTCCTGCCCGGCGGCCGGTTCCAGCGCCGCCAGTACCCACGTCCGGGTGAACGGGTGGTCCAGTACGGCGTCCAGCGCGTCAGCGCCCGCGTCCCCGGCCCGCTCCAGCTCGGTCAGCAGCTCCCAGGCCCGCGCCCAGTCGCGCCCCGCGGCGAGGTCGGCGTGGAGCCGCGCCAGCAGCACCCGGGTCAGCTCCTCCTGGGACCGGGCGAGTTCGGCCGGATCGGCCAGCTCCGGGGCGGCCTCCCGGTCCGCGGTGCGGCCCTCGACCCCGTCGACGAGCTCGCGCAGGTCGGTGCAGTACACGGAGGGGTTGTCGAAGCCGTTCCGCTCCCGGTAGCGGTGGGTGTAGAGCCCGCCCCCGCACGAACGAACGACGGGGCAGCGGCGGCACGTCCCGCTGACGCCCGCCAGGCCCAGCTGCCGGGCCCGCACCCCCGGATGGGCCGCGACCTGGTCGAAGGCGTGGTCGAAGACGTTGAACCCGGTGGCCGCGGCCCCCTCGAACGCGCTCTTGAGCGAGTCCACCTGCTCCAGGGTCCCGTCGGTCTCGACGACGACGAGGTCGGTGGGCGCCAGGCCCAGGGACTCGGTCAGGCTGGGGCCGCCGCGCAGGGTGGACAGGAGGGACTCGAAGAGCCTGACGGGCACCGGGCGCCCGAGGCCCTCCCAGCGGTCGAAGACCCGCAGCAGCCAGCGCGCGTACGCGTCGGGGACGCCGTCGGGGCGGGCCGGGGGCGTCTCCCAGGTGGCGTGGGGGAGGAGGAAGTCCACGCGCGGGGGTTCGAGCGCCACGAGCGCGTCCAGGACGGCGACGGGGTCGTTGGCCACGTCCACGGTGCAGAGCAGGCCCTGGTAGAGGTGGCGGTAGGGCGGGGTGCGGAGCAGCGCGACGGCGGCGAGGACCAGGGGGTGGCTGGTGCGGCCGTCGGCGAACCGGCGGTGGCGGTCGTTGGCGGCACGGTCCCCGTCGAGGGAGATGCCGACGCGCACGCCGTACTCGGCGAAGAGGTCGAGGTGGGCGCGGCCGAGCTGGAGCCCGTTGGTGTGGATCCGCAGGTCGAGGGCGGCGGTCCCGTCGAGGGCCCGGGTGAACTCCTCGCACACGAGCCTGAGCCGGGCGGTGCCGGCCAGCAGGGGTTCCCCTCCGTGGAGGATCACCGTGACAGAGGGGAGTGCATGGTCACGGGCATGTTCGGCGAGCCGCGACGCGGTGTGCGAAACGACCTCGGGGGAGATCACTTTCGGCCGGGCTCGCCAGCTCTGGTCTGCGTGTTCGTAGACATAGCAATGATCACAAGCAAGATCGCATCTGCTGTGAACCTTCAGGACGATCTCGCGAAATGCGATCAGGCCGGTCATTCCACCAGTCTAGAGCGCCTACTTCGGGGTCAGAGCGCGGAGTTGAAGATCGGTGCCTGAACCGAACGACCGGATTCCGCACGCAGTACGCGGCCGAGTGCCGCCGCCGCGGACGCACTGCGGACGTCGATCTGGGCGAGCGGGGTCCGGCGAGCCTTGACCGGGTGGGCCGAAGGGGTTGCGGAAGTGTTCACGACACCGTCCTTGGGGGAGCCATGTGGAATGGGCATGTAAATGACAACAGCGGATGCTCTGTCAAGCGTGGACTTTACTCGGCCACACCCCATTGGCAACCGAGACATGACGCCTGGTCAAGCGTTCCATGGAATCGGTGGCGGATTTCTCCGGCGGCGTATTCGGCCGTTTGCCGGACGGCAGGCTCCCTTTCACCCGGCGGGTCCCCGCACCGGGTGAAACCGGGTGAAACCCCCCGGCCGGCCGGACCGTCACCCGGTTTCGGCTCCACCGGGACGGCCCTCTCCACCGGGGGACGGCCCTCTCCACCGGGACGGCCCTCAGGCGGGCTGCTGCTCGCTGACCGGCGGCGCGGGCACGTCTCGCAGGAGCCAGTTCAGTACATCGGGCAGTGCGCGCAGGGCGGCGAAGTGCGCGGCGGCCGGGTCGATGGTGGTGGTCGCGCCCGGAATCCGGCGGGCCAGCCAGCGCGAATGGCCCACGGGTGAGAACACGTCCAGCTCCCCGTGCCAGATCAGCACCGGGCAGCGGATGTCGGCCGGGTCGAACCCCCAGGGGCGGCTGAAGGCCAGGACGTCGTCGATCCAGCCGTACGCGGACGTCCGCAGCCCCTCCCGGTAGTTGCGCAGCAGCATGGACCGCAGCCCCGCGTCCGAGACGATCATGCGGTCGTTGGCGGTCAGCTCCCGGCGCAGCTCGTCCAGGAGCCGGCCGGGGTCCTTGCGGATGCCGTCGGCCCGGGGGATCAGCCGGGCCGCCAGCTCCTCGGGGTCGTCGGAGGCGGTGGTGTACTCCCGGACGTTCGAGTCCGCCATTCCGGCGAACCAGTCGAGGTCTTCGGCGTCCCGGGGGGCCAGGCCCACCATGGCGGCCGTCCGGGTGACCCGGTCGGGGAGGAGCGCGGCGCAGGCCAGGGCTCCGGCGGCGCCGCCGGAGCGGCCCGCCACGGCGAAGGAGTCCAGGCCCAGGGCGTCGGCGATCGCGGCCACGTCCTCGGCCACGTCGGCGACGGTACGGCCCGCGTGGCGGTCGGAGACGCCGTAGCCGGGCCGGTCGTAGGCGATGAGCTGCATGCGCCGCTGGTAGAGGACCATGCCCCGGGGGGCCGGGCCGAGCCTGCTGCCCGGCATGCCGTGGAGCAGGAACACCGGTCTGCCGTCCGGATGCCCCCGGCGTTCCACGGTCAGAGCGCGTCCGTCGGCGGTACGCACCTGATGGCGCACGCACACCCTCCCTCACGGTCGGCAGGAGTCTCACGGTGATTGTGCTCATCACCGGGGGAGCGCGGTAGGGCGCACTTCGGGAGAAATTCTTGTGAAGGATTTCACAAGAGCTTGAAGGTCCTTGGGTCCTGGGCATATGCCCAGGTCACGTGGATGATGAGAGCGGCTCGAACGCCGGCGGGTGGCCCTTCGACCCCGGGGGAAGGGCCTTTTCGGCGTCACTCCTTCCGTTTTCCGGTGTCGAATTGACCCGTCAGGCCGAGTCGCCGGAAATCAGCGGTGCGCCGGGCCTAGAGGTGCGGGATCAGGGCCGCGGTCGCCGAGCGGGCCCGTTCCAGGGCGGCCGCCCGGTCCGCGCCCGGCTGGCCGAGGACCACGCGGGTGCTGAGCCCGTCCAGCAGGGCCAGCAGCTCCGAGGCGCGGCCGGGCACGTCCCCCACGGCGAAGCGCCCCTGGTCCACCCCCTTGGAGAGCAGGGCCTCCAGGTCGCGCTGCCAGCCGTCGTCGATCTCCTGCTGGGCGGCGCGCAGCGGCTCGTTGGAGGCCGTGCGCGCCCACAGTTCGATCCACAGGGTCCAGCGCGGATCGCGCGGGCCCCGCGGCAGGTAGAGCTCTGAGAAAAGGGCGAGCTTGCGGTGTGCGGTGACCCGTCGGCTCAGCAACTGCGCTCGCTCCAGGCCCAGTTGGGCCTCACTCCAGCGCAGCGCCTCCAGCAGCAGGCGGTCCTTGCTGCCGAAGTAGTACAGGATGTGGCCGCCGCTGGTGCCGAGCCGCTCGGCGAGCGCGGACATGGTGAGCGCCGCCAGCCCGTTCTCGGCGATCGCCGCCATGGCCTCTTCCAGCATCCGCTCCTGGGCGATCTGCCCGTCGCGCCGCCGCGCCGCTCCCGCCACCGGTCCGCCCTTCCGATCTTCGTCGCCCGACCTTATCCCGGACAGGGTCTTGACGCGGCCCCGGTGCGCCCCGCATCTTGAATGCCATTCAATAACTTAGAACGTCATTCAAGGTCCGGCACGGTCCAGTGCGGTCCAGCACGGTCCACAGCGGTCCACCGCGGTCCCGCGAGGTCCCGCGGGTCGAAGATCAGGGGTACGGCGCATGACACAGCAGGAGACGACGCCCGACGTCGACGAGGTCTTCCGGGTCGAGACCCGCGGCATCGACCCCATCCCCGACGCGGAGCGCCACGGCAGCGCCAAGGACCTCTTCTGGCTCTGGTTCGGCTCCAACCTCACCTTCACCTACGTCATCAACGGGGCCCTCGCCGTGGCCTTCGGACTCTCCTTCTGGCAGGCCACCGCCGTGGTCGTGATCAGCGGGCTCTCCTTCTTCGCCGTCAGCGCGGCCGGACTCGGCGGCATCCGCATCGGCACCGCCACCCTGGTGATCTCCCGTGCGGCCTTCGGGGTCCGCGGGAACATCCCGGCCGGCGTCCTCAACTGGGTGGTGAGCATCGGCTACACCATCGTCAACACCGTGGTCGGGACGCTCGCGCTGGAGGTCTTCTTCGCCGAGACCGGCCTGGGCGCCGGGAACGGGGCACGGGCCCTCGCACTCGCCCTCACCCTCGCGCTGACCTTCGCCGTCGCGATGTGGGGCCACGCCACCGTGCAGTTCGCCGAGCGCTGGATGGCCTACGTCCTCGCCGCCGGCTTCGCCGTGCTGCTCGTCTTCGTCCTGCCCGGCGCCGACACCTCCGCCCCCGCCGCCGCCCCCGGCCTGTCCGGCTGGAGCCTGGCCTTCGTGGTCATGCTGGCCGGGCCGTTCTCGTACCTGCCGATGCCCGCCGACTACACCCGCTACCTGCCCCGGACCACCTCGCTGAAGTCGATCACCTGGATGGGGGCGCTCGGCGGCTTCGCCTCCTCCGTGGCCCTCGGCGTCGCGGGAGTGGCCGCCGCCACCCAGACCGACATGACCGACGCGGTCGCGGGGACCGAGGGGCTGCTGCCGGGCTGGTTCCAGCCGCTGTTCCTGGCCCTCGTGCTCGGCGGCTCCGTCACCAACTCGATCATCACCCTCTACTCCTCCAGTCTGAACCTCCAGGTCCTCGGCATCCCCTGGAGCCGGGCCCGCGCCCTCGTGATCAGCGCCGCCGTGACGGCCGCCGGCTCGCTGGCCGCGCTGTTCCTCACCGACTTCACGACCTCCCTGCTCTCCTTCCTCTCGCTGCTGATCATCGTCTTCGCCCCCTGGGGCGGGGTCTTCCTCGCCGACATGCTGGCGCGCCGCTGCCGCTACGACGGCGACGCGCTGCACGCCGGGCGGGGCGGCGCCTACTGGTACCGCTCCGGCTACCACCCGGCCGGTGTGGCGGCCCTGCTGGCGGGCATCGGCTTCGCGGCCCTGACCTGCGACTCCGAGCTGTGGACGGGGCCGCTGGTGGCCCCGCTCGGCGGGGCCGACCTCACCCTGCTCGGCGCCGTGGTCTCCGGTCTCACGTACGGGGCCCTCGTACGCCGGACACCGGCCCGCACGCCCGCGCCTGACCTCGGCGCCCGCCGTACCGACCCCGCGGCCACCGGGGTACCGGCATCCGGCCCCGCCGCGCAACCATCCCGCCGCGCAACCACCCCACCCGAACCGCACCCGCCCCGGCCGCACAGGAGCACCACCCCATGTCACACACCCCCTTCCCCGCCGACCTGCTGCTCACCGGAGCGCGCATCCACACCGTGGACCCCGAGCTGCCCGAGGCCGAAGCCCTCGCCGTGTACGACGGGCGGATCGTCTGGGTCGGCCCCGACGCCGAGGCCGGGCAGTGGTCCGGCCCGGACACCGAGGTGCTCGACGCGGGCGGGAAGCTGGTGCTGCCCGGCTTCGTCGACGCGCACAACCACGTCCGGCTCGGCTCCGACGACGCCTGTGTCCAGCTGGCCGGGGCCCGCACCCTGGAGGCGGTCCTCGACCGGATCGGCGCCTGGCGGGAGGCCCACCCGGACGCCGACTGGATCGAGGCCGAGGCCTTCGACTACTCGGCCGTGCCCGGCGGGCGGATGCCGTGCGCGGCCGACCTCGACCCGGTCACCGGGGACACCCCCGCGATCGTGCTCTCGTACGACGTGCACACGGCCTGGCTGAACACCGCCGCCATGCGGCGCCTGGGCGTGACGCGCGAGCACACCGACCTCCCCTTCGGCACGGCCGCGGTGGACTCCGGCACCGGCGAACCCACCGGCTTCGTCAAGGACTTCGCCGTCAAGGGGCTCTCCCGCGACGGCCACCGGGCACTGCGCGACCTGGGCGTGCCGTGGGCCTCGCCGGAACGGCAGTACGGGCGGCTGGTGAAGAGCCTCGACGACGCCATCGGCTTCGGCATCACCACCGTGGTGGAACCGCAGAACTCCCTCGACGACCTGGAGCTCTACGAGCGCGCCCGGGCGGAGGGCCGGCTGCGCTCGCGGATCGTGGCCGCGCTGTTCCACCCGCGGGGCACCACCGAGGAGGAGCTCGACGGCTTCGCGGCGGCCGCCCGGATGTACGCGGGGGACCGGCTGCGGGTGGGCCCGCTCAAGCTGTACATCGACGACGTGGTGGAACCGCGCACGGCCGCCCTGCTGGAGCCGTACACCGGCTGCGGCACGCACCGGGGCGAGACCTTCTACCCGGCGGAGGAGTTCGCGGAGCTGCTGGCCGGGCTGGACGCGCGGGGCTTCCAGTGCTTCGTGCACGCCACCGGCGACCGGGGCATCCGTACCGTCCTGGACGCGGTGGAGCACGCCCGCGCCGTCAACGGCCCGCGCGACGCCCGCCACCAGGTGGTGCACGTGGAGTGCCTGGACCCGGCGGACGTGCCGCGCTTCGCCGAGCTGGGCGTGGTCGCGTGCATGCAGCCGAGGCACTGCGCTCCGGAGATCGCCGGTCCTGGTCAGGACTGGGCGGAGAACGTGGGCGAGGACCGCTGGCACAAGGCCTGGCCGATGCGGAGCCTGCAGGAGGCGGGAGCCGTGCTGGCCTTCTCCAGCGACTGGAACGTGGCGGAGATGGACCCGATGGTCGGCATCTACACGGCGGTGACCCGCCGCCCGCTGGACGGCGGGGACCCGTGGCTGCCGGGCGAGACGGTGGACGCGGCGTCGGCGGTGTACGGCTACACGATGGGGTCGGCGTACGCGAACTTCCTGGAGGCGGACCGCGGGTCGCTGACCGTGGGCAAGGCGGCCGACTTCGTGGTGTGGTCGCGGGACGTCCTGGCGGTGGCTCCGGAGCGGGTGCTCGGCACGGTGGCGGAGGTGGTCGTGGTGGCGGGCGAGGTCGTCCACCGGGCCTGACCCGGGGTGTTCACCGGGGGTCCGTCGTCCGGTCTGCGAAGCGGGGGACGGACGGGGCGTCGTCGGGCAGTCCGCTGCCGACGGCGGCGCCCGGCCTGCCCCGGCGGAAGACCGCGCAGGCGAGCGTCACGGCGGAGCCGAGGACGGCCCAGCCGGCCAGTACGAGCATCGGCCCGCCCGCGCCGTTGCCCCTGAAGTACGCGATGGAGCGCGCGGCGTACGTGCCGGCGCCCGGCGGCAGGGCCGGGCCGATGGCCTTCCAGAACGGCGGCAGCAGCGGGTACGGGTAGGCGCCGCCCGCGCTGGGGTTGCCGAACACCACGACCAGTAGGATCGCGAGGCCGATGCCGACCACGCCCGCCAGCCCCTGGAGGGCGAGGGTGATCGCGCCGACCGCGAAGACGACCAGGGTGCCCAGACCCCACAGGGCCGTGATCGAGCCGGGCAGGGCGTCCAGGACCGGGCCCGCGATGACCGCGCCCAGGAGTCCGGCGGCGATCGAGTACACGAGCAGTGCGCCGAGCCGGATGACGGCGCGGGCGGAGTTCGCGGGACGGGCGCCGGCGCTGATCGCGAGGATCGCGGCGCACAGGTAGCCGCCCACGCACCAGCCGACGACCAGGTAGAAGGCGCTCAGCCCGCGCCCGTCGCCGGCGGCGGCCGGGGCCGCGTCGACGATCCGGACGGTGCGGCCCTGGCTCTGTTCGGCCAGGGCGACGATCTCCTCGACGGCCTGCGAGAGCGAGGCTCCGGCTCCGCTGGCGACCAGCAGCCGGTCGATGGTGCCGGCCGGGTCGATGATCAGCGCGGCGTCGACGTCCCGGTTCTGGATCAGGGTGCGTGCCGCGGCCTCGTCCTTGACGGTACGGGGAGCGAGCGGCTTGCCCGGCAGGGCGCCGAGCTGCTTCGCGGACCGCTCGGCGACCGGCGCGAGGGGGGCGGCCACCGCGATCGGGATGTCGCTCGGCTTCGGGTGGTGGAAGGCCCCGATGTACGAGGTGATGAAGGCGAGCTGGAGGGCCAGCACTCCCAGGACCAGCAGGGCTGCCCGGGTGGTCACGGCGTCCTTGATCTCGGCGAGGAAGCCGCCGGACGGGCCTGGGTCGGTGCTCTCGGTGGGCTGGGTCATGCCCCCCACGCTCGGCGTGACGGCGTTGGGTCGCAGCAGGGGAGGACCGAATGGATGATCGAACACGTGTTTCGCACGCGTATTCGAATTGCTCTATGGTGGAGAGCGGGGGAGGTGTTCTTTCGAGGGAAGCAGGAGGCCGCGGGTGCCTGGTTTTACGCATCTGCACACCGTTTCGGGGTTCTCCGTGCGCTACGGAGGCTCACACCCCGAGCGGCTCGCGGAACGCGCCGCCGAGCGGGGGATGGACGCCCTCGCCCTGACCGACCGCGACTCCCTGGCGGGCGCGGTGCGGTTCGCCAAGGCGTGCGCGGAGGCGGGCATCCGGCCGCTGTTCGGGGCCGACCTGGCAGTGTCGCCTCCGGCGCGGTCGGGCGCCTCCGCAGCCCCCGGTGCCCCCGGTGCCCCCGGGTCGGCCGGGTCGGGGGGCCCGACCGGCCCGGGTCCCGGCCCGGGGCCGGGCTCCGCTCCCGGATCGGATGCACCTCTCGGGCCGGGCGCGCGCTTCGGCGAGGTGTCGTACCGGCGGCGCAATCCCGTCAAGGGCGGGGCCTTCGTCGACGAGTCCGCCCCCCGCGCGGTCTTCCTGGCCCGGGACGGGGCCGCCGGATGGGCCGAGCTGTGCCGCCTGGTCACCGCCGCCCACGCCGGCGGGGCCACCGCGGGCGCCGGGGGCGGCCGGCCGGTGGTGCCCTGGGGCGCCCTGGGCGGAGACGGTGTGTTCGTGCTGCTCGGCCCCGGCTCCGAGGTGGGGCGGGGGCTCGCCGCCGGGCGCCCGGACCGGGCCGCCCGGCTCCTCGCGCCCTGGCGGGAGGTCTACGGGGACTCCCTGCGCCTGGAGGCCGTCCACCACGGCCGCACCGGCACCGGACCCGGCTCGCTCCGGCTGGCCGCCCGTACCGTCGGCTTCGCCGCCGAACAGGGCGTCCCGGCCGTGCTGACCAACGCCGTCCGGTACGCCGACCCCGGCCAGGGCCCGGTCGCCGACGTCCTCGACGCCTCCCGCCGTCTGGTCCCCGTCGACCCCCGGGGCCCCCTCGACACCGGCGAGCGCTGGCTCAAGGGCCCCGCCGCCATGGCCGACGCCGCCGACCGCATCGCCCGGGCCGCCGGCCTGCGCCCCGCCGACGCGCGCCGGCTGCTCGCGGAGACGTTGCGTACGGCCGGGGCCTGCGCGGTGGACCCCGAGGACGACCTCGGCATCGGCTCCGTGCACTTCCCCGAGGCCCGGCTCGTCGGCGCCGCCCGCCGCAGCGCCCAGCGGGTCCTCGCCTCCCGGGCCTCCGCCGGCATGGTGCTGCGCGGCTACGCCGGCGACCGCGCGTACTGGGACCGGATGCACCAGGAGCTCGACGTCATCGCCTACCACGGCTACGCCTCCTACTTCCTGACGGTCGCCCAGGTCGTGGACGACGTACGGGACATGGGCATCCGGGTGGCCGCCCGCGGCTCCGGCGCCGGCTCCCTCGTCAACCACCTGCTCGGCATCGCGCACGCCGACCCCGTCGAGCACGGCCTGCTCATGGAGCGCTTCCTGTCCAAGCGCCGGCGCGTCCTGCCCGACATCGACATCGACGTGGAGTCCGCCCGCCGGCTGGAGGTCTACCGGCGCATCATCGACCGGTTCGGCACCGAGCGGGTCGCCACCGTCTCCATGCCCGAGACCTACCGGGTCCGGCACGCCATCCGGGACGTCGGCGCCGCCCTGTCCATGGACCCGGCCGCCGTCGACCGGCTCGCCAAGGCCTTCCCGCACATCCGGGCCCGCGACGCCCGCGTCGCACTGGAGGAGCTGCCGGAACTGCGCGACGTGCGCGGGGAGTCGTACGGGCGGTTGTGGGAGCTCGTGGAATCGCTGGACGCGCTGCCGCGCGGGACCGCCATGCACCCGTGCGGGGTGCTGCTTTCCGACGCCTCGCTGCTCGCCCGTACGCCGGTGGTGCCCACCAGCGGCGAGGGCTTCCCCATGTCCCAGTTCGACAAGGACGACGTCGAGGCGCTCGGGCTGCTCAAGCTGGACGTGCTGGGCGTGCGGATGCAGTCCGCGATGGCGCACGCGGTCGCCGAGATCCGCCGCGGCACGGGGCAGGACCTCGACCTCGACGACCCGGCGCAGGTGCCGCCGGACGACGGGGCGACGTACCGGCTGATCCGCTCGGCCGAGACGCTGGGCTGCTTCCAGATCGAATCCCCGGGCCAGCGCGACCTGGTGGGACGGCTCCAGCCGTCGGTCTTCCAGGACCTGGTGGTCGACATCTCCCTCTTCCGCCCGGGGCCGGTGGCCGCCGACATGGTGCGGCCCTTCATCGAGGCCCGGCACGGCCGGGCGCCGGTCCGCTTCCCGCACCCCGACCTGGCCGACGCGCTGCGCGAGACGTACGGGGTGGTGGTCTTCCACGAGCAGATCATCGAGATCGTGCACGTCATGACGGGCTGCGGCCGGGACGAGGCGGACCGGGTCCGGCGCGGACTGTCCGACGCCCGGGCGCAGGGGCGGATCAAGGTCTGGTTCGCGGCGAAGGCGGCCGAGCGCGGCTACCCGGTGGAGGTGATCACCCGGACCTGGGAGATCGTCGAGGCCTTCGGCTCGTACGGCTTCTGCAAGGCGCACGCGGTGGCCTTCGCGGTGCCGACCTACCAGTCGGCGTGGCTGAAGGCGCACCACCCGGCGGCCTTCTACGCCGGACTGCTCACCCACGACCCCGGGATGTACCCCAAGCGGCTGCTGCTGGCGGACGCGCGGCGCCGGGGCGTGCCGGTGCTGCCGCTGGACGTGAACCGGTCCGCGGTCGCCCACCGCATCGAACTGGTGTCCGGTAAGGGGTGGGGTCTGCGCCTCGGCCTCGCCGACGTCCTCGGCATCGGGGAGGCCGAGGCCCGCCGGATCGAGGACGGGCAGCCGTACGCCTCCCTGCGCGACTTCTGGGACCGGGCGCACCCGGGGCGCCCGATCGCCGAACGGCTGGCCCAGGTCGGCGCATTGGACGAGTTCGGCGCCAACCGGCGGGACCTGCTCCTGCACCTGACCGAACTGCACGGCGCGCAGCGGGCCGCGGGATCCCGCGGCGCCGCCCAACTGCCCCTGGAGGGAGGGATGTCCACCGCCTCGGTCGGGCTGCCCGACCTGACCGACGCGGAACGGCTCAGTGCCGAGCTCGGGGTCCTCGGCATGGACGCCTCGCGCCACCTGATGGGGGACCACCGGGCCTTCCTGGCCGAGCTGGGAGCGATCCCGGCACGGCGGCTGGGGGACGCCGCACACGGGCAGACGGTGCTGGTCGCCGGGGCCAAGGCGGCCACCCAGACCCCGCCGATCCGGTCGGGAAGGAGGGTCATCTTCACCACGCTGGACGACGGCACGGGCCTGGTCGACCTGGCCTTCTTCGACGACAGCCACGAGCGCTGCGCGCACACCGTCTTCCACTCCTTCCTGTTGCTGGTACGGGGCGTCGTGCAGCGCCGGGGCCCGCGGAGCCTGAGCGTCGTCGGGGCGGCGGCGTGGAACCTGGCCGAGCTGGTGGAGCTGCGGGCGTCGGGCGGCCTGGACGCGGTCGCGGCCCGGCTGGCCGGGGGCGGGGACTCCGGCGGCGTCAGTGGTGGTGACGGCGGTGGCGACGGCGGTGGCCGCCCCGGTGGTGACGGCGACGACAGGGGCGACGGCGGGGACGGTGACCGGGCCTCCGGTGCCGGTCGCGGTGCCGGCGCCGGCGCCGGGTCGCGCCCCGGCGCCGACCGCAGGATCCGGATGTCGACGGGGTACGAGATGAACCCCTGGGCCGACATCCAGCCTCCGGGCACCGGCCCCGCGACCGGGCGCAAGCTGTGGCACTCCAGCTCCGGGAGCGCGGGATGACGGCCCCCGGCCGGGCCGTGATGTGCCTGCGGTTGCGCCCCGCCGACGGGGGGCCGCTCGGAGCCGAGGCGTACGCCGGGGTGCTCGCGCTGCTCGGCGGGGTCACCCCCGTCGTGCAGGCCCTGCCGCCCGACTCCGCCCTGGCCGACGTCCGGGGCGCGCTGCGCTACTTCGGCTGCGACGCCGTCCGGCTGGCCGCCGTGGTCCGGGTCCGGTCCCTGGCCCTGTACGGGGTGGACGCCGCCGCGGGCGTCGCCGGGAACCCCATGCTGGCCCGGACCGCCGCCCGTGACGCCCGCCCCGGGGAGACCCTGGTGGTTCCCGACGAGCCCGCCGCCGTGCGGGAGTTCCTGGCCCGCCGCCCCGTCACCGACCTCGACGGGGTCGGTCCCAAGGCCGCCCGCACCCTGTGCTCCTACGGGCTCGACTCCGTCGGGCGGGTCGCCGCGGCCCCGCCCGCGGCGCTGCGGCGGATCCTCGGGGCCCGGCTCGGCCGTGAGGTGCACGAGCGCGCCCGGGGGATCGACCCCGTCGCCGTCCTGCCGGGCGCCGCCGTCCGCGCCGTCGCGGCCGAGCGGCCCTTCGACCGGGACGAGCTGGACCCCGTACGGCACCGGCGGGCCCTGCTCTCGCTGACGGAGGAACTCGGTGCCCGGCTTCGTACACAAGGACCGGGGCAGGTCTGCCGCACCCTCTCGCTCACCGTCCGCTGCGCCGACCGCACCACGCTCACCCGCACCCGCACCCTGGCTGAACCCACCGCGCACTCCGCCGTCCTGACCGCCACGGCCTACGCCCTGTACGAGGGCCTCGGCCTCCAGCGGGCCCGGGTCCGCGCGCTGTCGCTGCGGGCCGAGGACCTGACCCCGTCCGAACGGGCCGCGCAGCAGCTCAGTCTGGACCCGGAGGACGAGAAGGCCCGCCGCCTGGAGGCCGTCACGGACCGGGTGCGGGCACGCTTCGGACCGCACGCCATCGCTCGCGGCACGCTGGCTGCGTAACAGGCCCCGGGAACGACACGCGAGTTTTTACCGACGCGTAACTTCCCAGTTTTGCTACCCGCCCGTAATTTGGCGGCAGCAGCACCCCCCTTGTGATCCGGATCACGGGACGAATCCCCACGCCCCATCCCCTTGAGCCGCAACCGCAAGGAGATCACACGATGCTGCCCTGGAGACGCCTGCTCCGCCCGCTGGCCGTCCTCACCCTCGCCGCCGCCGCACTCGTCGCCCCCACCGGCGCCGCGCAGGCCGCGTCCGCACCCAGCAGCGGCTGGAACAACTGGTCCTGCAAGCCGTCCGCCGCGCACCCGCGCCCCGTCGTGCTCGTCCACGGCACCTTCGGGAACTCCGTGGACAACTGGCTGGGCCTCGCGCCCTACCTCGTCCACCGCGGGTACTGCGTCTACTCCCTCGACTACGGGCAACTGCCCGGTGTGCCCTTCTTCAACGGGCTCGGCCCCATCGAGAAGTCCGCCGGCCAGCTCGACGTGTTCGTCGACCGGGTGCTCGCCGCCACCGGCTCTGCGGAGACCGACATCATCGGGCACTCGCAGGGCGGCATGATGCCGCGCTACTACCTGAAGTTCCTCGGCGGCGCCGACAAGGTCAACGCCCTGGTCGGCCTCGCCCCCGACAACCACGGCACCACCCTGCTCGGTCTGACCAAACTGCTCCCGTACTTCCCCGGCGCCGAGGACCTCATCAGCTCCGCGACCCCGGGCCTCGCCGACCAGATCGCCGGCTCGGCCTTCCAGAACAAGCTGAACGCGGGCGGGGACACCGTTCCCGGAGTCGCGTACACCGTGATCTCGACCAGGTACGACCAGGTGGTCACCCCGTACCGGTCCCAGTTCCTGGACGGCCCGAACGTACGGAACGTCGTCCTCCAGGACCTCTGCGCCGTGGACCTCTCGGAGCACGTCGCCATCGGACTCACCGACCGGATCGCCTGGCACGAGGCGCTGAACGCCCTCGACCCGGCACACGCCGAACGGACCACCTGCGCATCGGTCTTCGACTGACGCACAGGTGGTCCGGAGCCCTGCGGGGGGCGGGGAGCCAGCGGCCGACCGCGGGAACAGCGGCCGGCCGGAGGTGACTAGCGGCCGTGGCGGCCCGCCGTCGTACGGCGGCGGGCCACACCGAACAGCACGGCCGCACCGGCCGCCAGGACAGCCGCCCCGCCGATCGCGAGGACCGGGGTGGCGCTGCTGCCGCCGGTCTCCGCCAGGTTCGGGCCGTCCGGGGACGGAGCCGGGAGGGCGGCCGCGGCCGCCGCGCCGTTCGTCTTCGGGTCGTTGTCGCCGTGGCCGTTGTGCTCCACGGAGGACTTGTCCGCGCCGGCGGCGATCTGCTGGTCCGTCGGGACCTGGGCCGCCGGACCGTCCCCGCCGGCGCCGGGCTGCTCCGCCGGCCCGGCGGAGGACTGGTCGGACGGGTCGGAGGCCTGGTCGGCGGGGTTCCCCGAGGGCTTGGAGCCCGCCTCGGCGCTCGGCTTTCCACTCGGCTTTCCACTCGGCTTGGTGGACGGGGTGGTGCCGGTGCCGGTGCCCGTGCCCGCGCCGCCGGTGTCCTTGCCGAAGACCACGTCCGAGCAGGTGTAGAAGGCCTCCGGGCTGTCCGAGCGCTGCCAGACGCTGTAGACCAGGTGGCGGCCGGACTTCTTCGGCACGGTACCGGAGAAGACGTAGTCGCCGTTCTGCATGCCCGGGTCGGTGGCCTTCGCGAACGGCGCGGACTCCAGGTCGGACCACTTCAGCGGCTTCGTCGGGTCGTACCCGTCCTTCGTCACGTACAGCTCGAAGGACCCCCGGTGGGGCGCGGTCCCCTTGTAGCGGAAGGTGTGCGCGCCCGCCGCCATCGGGCTGGACGGCCAGTCCGCGCGGGCCAGGTCCAGCCCCTTGTACTTGCTGTTGCCCGCCGAGCACAGCTGCCCGTCCGGGATCAGCGCCTTGCTCTGGCCGGCCGCGTTGGCGATGTTCACCGCGTTCCAGTCGTAGAACGCCTGCGCCCCGCTCGCCGCCACCGCCGCCTTGCACGCGGCGGACTTCGGGGACTCCGGCCCTTCCGCGTAGCACGCCGCCACCCGGCTGACCGGGTCCGTCATCGATCCGTGGGCGGTCGCGGGGGCGGCGCCGTACGCGGCCACCGCGAGGGGGGCGAGACCGGCGGATGCGAGGCGGAGGGCGGTGCGGCGTGCGGGCATGGGTGGATCTCCTTCGGGCACAAGGCAGGGGCGCCAGCGGTGTCGGGCCGTGCGGCGCCGGACCCGACGGGGAACCGGCGCCGCCCTGGACCTCCCTGGCCCCGCCAAGCTAGCCCGCCCCAACCGCCGTTCGGCCGTATCGGGCCTCCTCAAGCTGATCCTTAGGCTCCGCTTAAGGCGGGGGAAAGAGGCCGCTCAGGAACCGCCCCCGGGGCGCGCCCTAGAACGGCTGCGCCGCCCGGAGCAGGCGCGGCGGCAGGTAGGGCGACTCGACCCTGATGCTCCAGCCGCGGCGCCGGGCGTGGCAGGCCAGCGCCAGGACGTCGAGGCTCAACGCCGCGTCGATGGTGTCGGCGCGGTCCCCGACCAGGTAGTGGTCGCGATGGGCTTCGAGGGCGTCCAGCAGGGCCAGGTTGAAGCTCTCCTCGTCGCCCTCGACCAGCTGGGAGAGGAGGACGGCGGGCGGCGCCTCGAAGCCCCAGTCCCTGATCTGCCCGGTCGCGCCCACCGCCAGATCGGTGGCCGGCTCGGGGTCCACGCCGCGCAGGTAGTCGTGCAGGGCCCGGCGGTAGGAGGCCGAGGCGGACCGGTCCTCCTGGTGGAGGGCGGGGCCGGCGAGGACGAGCGGGGCCAGGTCCTCGCGGCGGCCGGTGACCAGGGCGACGTTCACGGCCGCGTGCCACGGCCCGGGACCCGTCTCCCCGCCCCGGTGCGCCGGGTACGCGAGCCGCTCGCCCCACACCGTCACCTCGATCTCCGTGCCGGGCTCGGCGAGCGCCGCCCGGAAGACCACGGCGTTCAGCCGGGCCTCCAGGCGCAGGTTCTCCACCTGCGCGTCCGTGGCGTCCGCGGACTGGCCGGCGCGCGCCGTGAACAGGAGCTTCTGGTAGTGCGCGGCCTGCGCCAGCCGCCAGACGGCGGGCGGCTCCCCGGGGGCCGGGGCGAGGGCCTCGCGGGTGGACCGCTCGTACAGTGCCTCGCTCTGCGGGTGCACGGGCCGCAGCGGACCGGGCCGCTCGACCACCACCGGTCCCGCGGCGAGCGCGGCGACCGCGTCCGGCCGCCGGTCCCGGCCGTACGCCCCGACCCGGGGTCCGGCGGCCCGGAACCCGGTGACCAGCGCCCGCGGCAGGTACCCGGTGTCGAAGGGCCGCTGCCAGCCCTCGCGGCGGAACGCGAGCGCGGCCAGCGCCAGCGGGAGGAGGGGGAGCAGGGTGCGGGGAGCGGCGCCGCGGCTGCCCAGGGAGGCGTACGGCAGCAGCAGCGCGGCCAACTCGCCGCGGAAGGAGTCCCGGTCGCCGCCCGCCAGGGCGCGCAGCGCGCGGAGCCCGGCGGCGTGCGGGTGGCCGGCGAGGTCCTCCGGGCTCCCGGCGTCCCGGCTGCGGAGCCGGGCGAGCGCCGCGTCGAGCGCGGCGGTCTTGTCCCGCGGGGACGGCGGGACGCTCCGGCCGTCCTCCCCGGTGATCCCGCCGACGTACGCGAGCAGGCCGTCGACCAGCTCGCACGACGGCGATCCGGCCATGCCCCGCTGGGGCTCGACGCGGGCGAAGTGGAAGGCCTCACCGTGGTGTCCGGTCCTGTCGACGAGGATCGCGAGGCAGAAGGCCTCGATCCAGCGGTCCGCGCTCACGGCCTCCCGGCCGCCGTCCTCCCCGGCCTCGTAGCGCAGCCCGAAGCCGGTGTGGCGCAGGAAGACGTCGAAGGGGTTGTGGGGGTAGTACGCGGCGTACGCCACGGCGCCGGCGGCGGCCTCGGCGGCGTCGCCGAGGGCCGCCTCCGCCTCCGGGGTGTCGAGGTCGGGCGTCTCGACGGAGAGCGCGCCCAGGTAGTCGCGGAACCGGTCGGCTATCAGCCACCACTCCCACGCGGTCACCCGGCCGGCCTTCGCCATGGAGTGGACCTGTCCGCCGATCCGGTGGGCGAAGTCCTCACGCGCCGCCGACAGCGCGGACTCGTCCACACGGTGCCGCTCTATTCGCTCTGTTCGCACAGTTCCCGCTCCTTTTGCCCGCGTACCGGGCCCACCCTAGGAGGCGTTGCGGCGTCCGGGTCGCGTGGGACCTGGGGGTAGGGCGGGACACGAGGGCCGGGCGGGACCTGCGGGCCGGGCGGGAGATGAGGGGCCGGAGTCCGTTTCGGGGCGGGTGATCACGGCTACCCTCCCGGAATGGAGCGCGCAGAGGTACTCAAGCGGGTCATCGGCATCCTCACCGAAGCCCAGGAGATCCGCCGGGCCGCGGAGGCCGGCGAGGACGACGACGGTCCCGAGCTGGAGTCGAGGGTCGTCACCAAGCTGATGAACGAGATGCTGCCCTCGATCAGCGTGCCCGCCGAGTCCTCCCCGCAGCAGGTGGCCCGCCTGGTCGCGGAGGCGCTCGGGCCCGCCCTGCAGACCATGGTCGCCGGATTCAGCCTGGCCTTCACCAGTCTCGCCATCGCGCACGACGGCGGCCGGACCGACGTCTCCGCGATCGAGGTCCTGCAGGAACTCGCCCTCGAAGTGGAGGCCGGGGTCTACGACGAGGACGCCTGAAACTCCGCCCGGGAACTTCCCTTGTCATATGCCTTTCCGCAGCCGCATCCCGTGCATATGGTGTGGCCCCGGACCACCCGGGCCGTCGCCCTCCCGGCTCCCCACGGGAGGGCGACGGCGCAGCCGGACGGCTCCGCCCGCCCTCCCGCCCTCACGGCCTAGCGCAGGAGCGCGGACAGTCCGGCCGGGGTGCGGGCCTGCTCGTCCAGCGCGTCCAGGGCGCGGACGGCTTGGGCGGCCGCCTCCGGGTCCGACGTGGCGAGGCCGCTCGCGGCGAACTCGTCCTCGTCCAGCCGCAGGACGGAGCTCCCGTCCGCCGAGACCCACAGGTCGAGGTCCAGGTCGTCCACCAGGATCTCCCCGCCCCGCAGCAGCGCCGGGCGGGTGACGTCGCAGTACCAGCCCTTGAGGACCCCCTCGCCGGTCCGGACCTCCTTGACCGCGTACCAGCGCGTGCGCCAGAAGTGCTCGACGAACACGTCGCCCGGCTCGAAGCGCACGAAGCCGAAGTCCCGTACGCCCTCGGCCGCCCAGGGGGCGCGTACGGAGATCCGGTCGCCGTCATCGGCCACCGGGACCGCCGGATAGCGGATCTTGGTACGTCCGGCCTTGGTCAGGACCACGGTCAGGTACTGCTCGTTCACGGTGTCTCCAGCTTCTTCGTGAAGCGCGTCTCGGTCGCGCAGATCTCGTACCCGAACCACTCGTTGACCGCGAGCATCGGCCCGTTCCCCGCATCGTTGCCGGTGAACGCCTCCGTGTAGCCGGCCGCGCGGGCCCGGAGCAGGGAGTCCGTCTTGGCGAGCTTGGCCAGGCCCCGGCCCCGGAAGGCGCGCAGGGTGCCGGTCATCGCCGAGCCGTAGCGGGCGCGGCCGTCGGTCTGCGCGGCGCTGAAGGCGGCCACCGCGCCGTCGACCAGGACGGCGGTGGTCAGCTCCTTGTCGAGGGCCGGATGGTTCCAGGTGCGCGCCAGCCAGTCCTCGTAGTCGTCGAGCGGGGCCGGGACGTCGCCCGGTTCGTCGCAGGACGCCTCCGCGTCGGCGAGGAAGAGGGGCCTCGGGTCCGCGGCGAAGGCCGATCCCGGGCGCAGCTCGACCCCGTCCGGCAGCGGCCGCGGCAGCGCCGGCAGCGCAGCCGCCGCGAGGTCGAGGCGCAGGAAGTGCGCGGAGCGGCTGGGGCGGTAGCCGTGCCGCACGGCGAAGGCGCGGTGGGCCGGCTCGTCGAGGACCCAGGCGTAGGCGTCCACCGCGCCGCGGCGGGCGAGGTGTTCCTCGGCCGTGCGGAGCAGCCGGGTGCCCGCGCCGAGGCCGCGGTGGGCGGGGTCGACGTAGACGTTGACGTACGACTGGCCGGGCTCGACGGCGTCGTGGGCGATGCCGACCTGGGCGGTCCCGACGACCAGGCCGCCGCCGGCCTCGGCGACGAGCAGGCGGAAGTGGCGGGCCGGGTGGGCGGAGGCCACTTCGAAGGCGACGCTCCCGGCGGTGGTGATCAGGAAGGGGAGGGCGGCGCGGCGTACCCGCACGACGGCTTCCGCGTCCGAGGGGTCGTCGGGGCGGAGGTCGCGAACGGTGACGGTCATACGCGCGACGCTACGCGCGGTCTTGCGTGCAGCGCCTCCCAATTAACCGCCGATGGGGGAGAATCAGCCGCGTGACCTCGACGAACCTCAAGATCGCCATCGACGGCTCGGCCGGCTCGGCCGCCCCGTACGAACAGCTGCGCGCGCAGATCGCGGACCGGGCCAGGTCGGGGAAGCTGCCGGCGGGCTTCAAGCTGCCGACCGTGCGGGGGCTGGCGGAGGAGCTGGGTCTCGCCGCCAACACCGTGGCGAAGGCGTACCGGGCGCTGGAGGCGGACGGGGTGATCGAGACGCGGGGCCGCAACGGGACGTTCGTCGCGGCGTCGGGGGAGGGGCCGGCCCGGGAGGCCGCGGCGGCCGCCCAGGCCTACGCGGACCGGGCCCACCGGCTGGGCCTCACGCGCGCGCAGGCCCTGTCGGCCGCGACGGAGGCCCTGCGCGCGCGGTACGCGAACGGCGGCTAGGCCGCGGGCCCCGCCCGCCCGGACGGGCCCCCGGGTGCCACCCGTACGCGGGACCGCCCCTGTTGGGTACGAGCCGCGGGCGGCGGGCAGCAGGGCGGCGGACGCCTGGCCGGACCGCCGGGTGCCGCCCGTACGCGGGGCCGCCTCCCGCCGGGTACGAGCCGCGGGCGGCGGGCAGCAGGGCGGCGGCCGGGGGTTCGGCCGTGGTCCGGTCCCGGTGCCCGCCGGAGGCTAGAGGTAGAGCCCCGCCTCCGCCGTGTGCGGCTGCGGCGGCAGTACGGCCGCCGGGCCCGTGCCGCGGCGCAGGGCGAAGAGCTCGGCCAGGCTGGCGCCCTCGCGGGACACGCCCTCGTCCGTGCCGAGCCAGTCCACCGCCTCCCGGTGGGTCAGCCGTCCGACCTCGATGCGGGCCAGGCAGCGGCCCGGCCGGACCACCGCGGGGTGCAGGCGCTCCAGATCCTCGTTGGTCGTGACGCCCACCAGGACGTTGCGGCCCTGCCCCAGCAGGCCGTCCGTCAGGTTCAGCAACCGGGACAGCGCCTGGCCCGCCGTGTGCCGGGCCTCGCCGCGGATCAGCTCGTCGCAGTCCTCCAGCAGCAGCAGCCGCCAGCGGCCCTTCGCGGTGCCCTCGTCCTCGCCGATCGCGATGTCCATCAGGTAGCCCACGTCGTTGAACAGCCGCTCCGGGTCCAGGACGCAGTCCACCTGACACCAGTCCCGCCACGAGCGCGCCAGCGTGCGCAGCGCGGAGGTCTTGCCGGTGCCGGGCGGGCCGTGGAGCAGCAGCAGCCGCCCCGCGATGTCGTCCGGGGTCACCTTCATCAGCCGGTCCATCGCCCCGGCCACCGGCGCCGTGTAGTTCGGCCGGACCTCGGCCCAGGTGCCGGCCGCGATCTGGCGGGTCGTCCGGTACGGTCCGCGGCGCGGGGAGACGTACCAGAAGCCCATCGTGACGTTCTCGGGCTGGGGTTCGGGGTCGTCCCGCACCCCCTCCGTGGCCTCGCCGAGCACGCTGGAGGCCAGTTCGTCGCTGACCGCCGTCACCGTCACGTCCGCGCCCCGGCTCCAGCGTGAGACGAGCACGGTCCACCCCTCGCCCTCCGCGAGGATGGCGCTGCGGTCGCTGTCGCGGGCCGAGCGCAACACGGCGGCCCCGGGCGGCAGCAGGCTGGCCCCCGCCTTCACCCGGTCGATCGACACGCTGTGCGAGAAGGGCTGCTCACCGGAGGCGAACCGGCCGAGGAACAGCGCGTCGACCACGTCCGACGGCGAGTCGCTGTCGTCGACGTTGAGCCTGATCGGCAGCGCGTCATGCGGGTTGGCTGGCATGGCGCCCATGATCCGGCACGAAGTGCCCGCGTGCACGCGTGTTCCGCCGGATCGGGTGGCCGGATTCCCTCTTCAAACGCACCGCGGGTGAAGGTTCGAAGCACGATCCTGTGCTGAAAGTTCTTGGCATGAACACTTCCGGTGGGGCCGGGTTCCTTGTACCACGGACTCAGGAGTAACCCCCCACTAGGAGCCGCATACATGAGCACGAGGTCGTCCCGTCTCGCCGCCCTTTCCTCCGCCCTGTTACTCGCCGCGTGCGCGGCCCTGTTCGGCGCCGGCCAGGCGTCCGCCGCCCAGGCCGACTTCGGCTACGTCGCACTCGGCGACTCGTACTCCTCCGGCGTCGGCGCCGGCAACTACGACGCCGCGAGCGGCGACTGCAAGCGCACGACCCGCGCCTACCCCGCCCTGTGGGCCGCCGCCCACGCCCCGCAGAGCTTCTCCTTCGTCGCCTGCTCCGGCGCCCGTACCGGCGACCTCCTCGCCAACCAGCTCGGGCCGCTCAACGCCGGCACCGACCTCGTCTCCGTCACCATCGGCGGCAACGACGCCGGCTTCGCCGACGTCATGACGACCTGTGTGCTCCAGTCCGAGTCCACCTGCGTCAACCGCGTCAACCAGGCCAAGGCCTACGTCACCTCCACCCTCCCGGGCCTGCTCGACCAGGTCTACAACGCCATCGACAGCCGTGCACCGGGCGCCCGCGTCGTCGTGCTCGGCTACCCCCGCTTCTACAAGCTCAACGGCTCGTGCGTCACCGGCCTGACCGAGGGCGAGCGCTCCGCCATCAACGGCGCATCCGACCACCTGAACGCGGCCATCGCCAAGCGCGCCGCCGACCACGGCTTCGCCTTCGCCTCGGTCGCCGGCGCCTTCACCGGCCATGAGATCTGCTCCAGCAGTCCGTGGCTGCACAGTGTCAACTGGCTCAACATCGGCGAGTCCTACCACCCCACCGCCGCCGGACAGTCCGGCGGTTACCTGCCCGTCTTCACCAGCGCCGCCTGACGGACGGCAGGGCGGCGCCGCCTGACGGACGGCCGGCGCCGCCCGCCGCGGCGCCGGCCTACCGGCCGTGCCGGGGGAGGGGGCCCCGCCCCGCCGGGGCCCCCTCCCCTCCCCGTGCGCCGCGGGCCCGTCGCAGACGCCTCAGGGGCGGGTCGGGGAGCTGCCCGCTCCCGCCACGACCCCCTCCACCCGGGCCGGCCGTCGACCCTCCGAGCCCCCGGACCCGCCGTCGCGCAGCAGCAGCCACCCCAGGGCGGCCAGTGCCAGCAGCAGCACCGCGATCCCGGCGCCCAGCACCAGCCCGGCCCTGCCCTCGCGCCGGGCGCCCGCGTCCCCTGCGCGCGGCTCCGGAGGCCCCGCGGGCGCCGCGGCCCCCGCAGGGCCGGACGCACCCGGCCGGTCGTCCTGCGGCTCCCGCCGTGAGCGGGCCGGTCCGGCCGGCGCGGCCACCTCCGGTCCCGACCCCGGTCCGCCGGAGCTCCGTACGGCGCCCCCCGCGCCCACCAGCCGCAGCATCCGGGCCGCCTCCGCCGGTGCCGGGCGGTCGGCCGGGTCCTTCCGCAGCAGCCCCTCCAGCAGGGGCGCCAGGGCTCCGGCCCGGCGCGGCGGCGGCGCCTCCTCCTCCACCACCGCCCGCAGGGTGTCCGCCGGGGTGGCCCGCCGGAAGGGCGAGACCCCCTCGACGGCCGCGTACAGCACCACCCCGAGTGACCACAGGTCGCAGCCGGGCCCCGGCTCGTGACCCAACACCCTTTCAGGTGCCGTGAATTCGGGGGACCCGGCCACCTCCCCGGCGAGGATGACGGAAGACGGCCCCGGCAGGCCCGCGATGCCGAGATCCCTCAGCACCACCCGGCCGTCGTTGGCGAGGAGCACGGTGGCGGGCCTGACGTCCCGGTGCAGCACCCCCGCATCGTGCGCGGAGCGCAGCGCCGCCAGCACCTGCTCCCCGATGTACGCGGCCCCCCGCGGGGGCATCGGCCCCTCGGCCGCCAGCACATCGGCCAGCGAGGGGCCGCGGACCAGCTCCATCACGACCCAGGGGCGGCCGTCCTCGGAGGCCACGTCGTGGACGCCGGCCACCCCGCGGTGCGAGACCCGCGCCGCGGCCCAGGCCTCCCGCTCCAGCCGGCGGTACACCCGCTGCACCTCGGCCGGGTCCAGGCCGGCCGGGGCCCGCACCTCCCGGACCGCCACGTCGCGGGCCAGCACCTCGTCCCGGGCCCGCCACACGATGCCCGCCGCTCCGTGGCCGAGCGGCTCCAGCAGCCGGTAGCGGCCCGAGACGACACGCCCGGTGCCCGATTCCCCTTCTCCGTCACCCGCGTTGCCCCTCACGTGACCCCCCATGTGCGTCCATGCGTCACTGGATGATCACTCCAAGTTAGCGCAGGGGGCGCGAAGTGGACCCCGTCGTGCGGGACTCGCGACGGAGCGTGCCCGCGGGGCGGGCAACCGGGCTTCCCTGTGCGGAGAGTGACGGTCGACTCCACTGAGTAATCGTCAACTCCCCGTAACCGCAGGGGTAATTCACACCACCGGGATACCCGAGCGCGACGCGGGGGCGATAGGGTTAACCTGCCCGGGCCGGGTGCCCTCGTACGGGTGGGGAGAGACATGGAACAGATAGCAATGCGCAGCAGGCCGCCTCGCGTGCCTGCCATCAGCTGCGGCAGCAACGCGACCAGCTCGCGCCTCGACCGCCACCTCGCCGTGCTGGGCGGCCCTGCCGTCCCGCACCGCGAGGCCGCCGAGGCGACGCTGCTGATGCGCGAGCTCACCTCGCGCGACCACACGCACCGCCTGCGGAGCCGGAGCGCGCGCGTCTCGCTCTTCGCGCCGCTGCGCCGCCTGCGTCGCACGCTCTTCGGCAGCCGCCGCTCGTAAACCGTCCCCCTACCGCAAGCCGTTCGCCCCAGGGCTCCCGGCTCCCCGGCCCTACGCGACCACACCGTCCCGGCGCAGTTCCGTGATCCGCGCGCCCGTCATCCCCAAGGCGCGCAGGAGGGCTTCGGTGTGCTCGCCGAGCGCGGGCACCGCACCCATGTGCGGTGCCGCGCCTCCCGGCAGCCCGATCGGCGGAAGCAGGGCCCGCAGCGGCCCGACGGGCGACGCCACCTCCCGCCAGCGGTCCCGCGCCGCCAACTGCGGATGACCGGCCAGCTGGGCCACCGAGTTCAGCCGCGCGCAGGCGATGCCCGCGGCGTCCAGGCGCTCGATCGCCTCGTCCGATCCCAGCCGGCCCAGGGCCTCGGCCACCGCCGCGTCGGTCCCCGCCCGGTTGGCGGTGCGCGCCGCGTTCGTCGCGTATCGCGGATCGTCCGCCAACTCCGGCCTGTCCAGTACCTGTTGCGCCAGCCGCCGCCATTCCCGGTCGTTCTGCACCGAGAGCAGCACACCGTCCCCGTCCGCCGTCGCGTAGGCGTCGTAGGGCGCGATCACCGCGTGGGCGAGGCCGGTGCGCACGGGCTGCTCCCCACCGTGCATCGTGTGGTGCAGCGGATGCCCCATCCACTCGGCGAGGGCGTCCAGCATGGACACCTCCACCCTGCCCCCGCGGCCCGTGACGCCGCGCCGCAGGAGGGCGGCGAGCACCCCCGAGAAGGCGTACATGGCCGCCGCGATGTCCGCGGCCGGGATGCCCGCCTTGACCGGCTGCGCGGGAGTGCCGGTCACCGACACCAGCCCCGCCTCGCACTGCACGAGCATGTCGTAGGCGCGCTTGTGGGCGTACGGGCCCTCGGCGCCGTAGCCGGACACGTCGACGGCGACCAGCCGCGGGTAGCGCCCGCACAGCGCGGCCGAGTCGAGGCCGAGGCGGGCGGCGGCCCCCTGGGCCAGGTTCTGCACGAAGACGTCGGCGCCCGCCAGCAGCCCGTGCAGCACCTCCAGCCCGCGCGGGTCCTTCAGGTCGAGCGCGATCGACTCCTTGCCGCGGTTGGCCCACACGAAGTGCGAGGCGAGGCCGTGGGCGGCGGTGTCGTAGGCGCGCGCGAAGTCGCCGCCGTCGGGCCGCTCGACCTTGACGACCCGGGCGCCGAGGTCGGCGAGCTGGCGGGTGGCGAAGGGGGCCGAGACGGCCTGTTCGACGGCGACGACGGTGACGCCGGCGAGGGGGAGGGGCTCGGGTGCTGCTGCGCTGTCGGTGTCCATGACACCGATGCCTATCCCGCGGGACCCCACCCTGTCACCCCCGGCCCCCGCGGCCCCCCGCCCCCCTTCCGCTTCCTCCGTGCCCTCAGCCCGTCGCACCCCGGGCGAACCGCCGGGACGCGAGCGGTACGAAGACCGCGAGCAGCAGGACCGACCAGAGCAGTGCGGCGGCGACGGGGTGGTCGGCGGGCCAGGCGGCGCCCGCCCCGGCCTCGGCGCCCGGGTTGCCGCACAGCGCGCGCACGGCGGTGGCCACGGCGCTGATCGGGTTCCACTCGGCGACCGTGCGCAGCCACCCGGGCAGCCCGGCGGTCGGCAGGTAGGCGCTGGACAGCATCGGCAGCACGAAGGTCGCGCCGCCCAGCTGGCCGGCGGCCTCCTCGTTCCTGCTCAGCAGACCCAGGTAGGTGCCCGCCCACGCGGTGGCGAAGCGGAAGAGCAGCAGCACCCCCAGCGCCCCGAGCGCCCCGGGCAGGCCGCGCTCGATCCGCCATCCCATCGCCACTCCCACCAGCATGAGCGGGACCATCGACACGGCCGTGGTCAGCAGGTCGGCCGCCGTCTGTCCGAGCGGTACGGCGCCGCGGCTCATCGGCAGGGTCCGGAAGCGGTCCATCACCCCGCGGTGGGCGTCCTGCGCGGCCGTGAACAGCCCGGTCATCAGGCCGTTGGCCGCGGTGGCGGCGAGGAGGCCGGGCACCAGGAACGAGCGGTAGTCGGAGCCCGGCATGGCGAGCGCGCTGCCGAAGACGTACCCGAAGAAGAGCAGCATGGTGATCGGCATGGTCTGCGTGAGGATCAGCAGGGCCGGGGCGTGCCGGGCCTTCTGGAGCTGACGGGTCAGGACGGCGCCGCCGTCGTACAGCAGGGTGCTCATGCGGCGTGCTCCTTCTCGTCCCCGGTGCGCGGGCTCCCGAGCGGCGGACCTTCGGGGGGCCGGTCCCCGACGGTGTGGGCGGTGGGGCGGGTGAGGCGCAGGAACACCTCGTCGAGGGTGGGCGGGCGCAGGCTCGCGTCGCTGACCGGGACCCCGGCGGTGTCGAGCGCGCGGATGATCCGGGGCAGGGTCAGCCCGGCGTCGAGCACCGTCACCCCGACGGTGAGCCGCTCCTCGTCCGGCACGGGGCGGCTGCCGGTGAGCCGGTCGAGTACGGCCGCGGCTCCCGCGACCGCCTCGCGCGCGGTGACGTGGACCTCGGCGCGGGCGCCGATCCGGGCCTTGAGCTCGGCCGGGGTGCCGGTGGCGGCGGCCCGGCCGCTGTCGACGACCACGATGTCGTCGGCGAGCCGGTCGGCCTCCTCCAGGTACTGGGTGGTGAGCAGCACGGTCGTGCCCTCCCCGGCCAGCGCCCGGACCGCCGTCCAGATGTGCTCGCGGGCCCCCGGGTCGAGCCCGGTGGTGGGCTCGTCGAGGAAGAGCACCCGGGGGCGGGTGATCAGCCCGGCGGCGAGGTCGAGGCGCCGGCGCATGCCGCCGGACCAGGTGCCCGCCGTCCGGTCGGCGGCTCCGGCGAGACCGAAGCGCTCCAGCAGCTCGTCGGCGCGGGCCCGCACCGCGGAGCCGCGCAGTCCGGCGAGCCGGGCGAAGAGCCGCAGGTTCTCCCGGCCGGTCAGGTCCCCGTCCACCGAGGCGTACTGGCCGGTGACGCCGATGGCCCGGCGGACCGCCGCGGGCCGGCGGGCGACGTCGTAGCCGGCGACGCAGGCGCGGCCGCCGGTGGGGGCGGTCAGGGTGGTGAGGACCCGCACGGCGGTGGTCTTGCCCGCGCCGTTGGGCCCCAGGAGGCCGCAGACCGTGCCAGCGCGCACGGCCAGGTCGAGGCCGCGCAGGGCGCGGACCTTCCCGTAGTCCTTCTCCAGACCTTCACTCAGTACGGCGTACGTAGTTGTCATGTGCGGCACCCTACCGCACTACGTACGTCGTACGTAACTAAGATGGTGGCGACAAGGACGAGGTGATCCGAGCGATGGCAACCGGCGGGCGACCCGCTGAACCCGAAGTGATCTGGGCCCGCCCGCAGCGGGCCGGCCGCGGGCCGAGGCCCGCGCACAGCCGCGAGTCGATCGCCGCCGAGGCGGTGCGGATCGCCGACGCGGAGGGGATCGAGGCCGTCTCCATGCGGCGCGTGGCCGCCGGGATCGGCGCCGGGACGATGTCCCTGTACAACTACGTGCCGCGCAAGGAGGACCTGTACGAGCTGATGGTCGACGCGGTCAGCGGCGAGTACGACCTCCGTCCGCCGACCGGCGACTGGCGGGCCGACCTGATGGACCTGGCCCGCCAGGCGCGGGAGCTGATGCACCGCCACCCGTGGCTGCCCCGGCTGCTCAGCCCGGTCCACGGCTTCAGCCCCAACGCCCTGCGCTACCTGGAGCACAGCCTGGACTGCCTGGAGCCGCTGGACGCTCCGGACGGCGCGAAGCTGGAGCTCGTCGCGGCGCTCAACAGCTCGGTGGCGGCCTTCGCGGGCAGCGAACTGGCCCTGGCCGAACGGGCCAGGTCGCTGCCCTGGAGCGCGGCCGCGGAGCAGGACGCCCGCCAGGCCTGGCTGGGCTCGCGCCTGGCCTCGGGGGAGTACCCGCGGCTGACCGCGGCCCTCACGGGCGGAGCCGCCCCGATCACCGAGGCCGGGCCGGACCTGGCCGCCGTCTTCGAGCGCACGGTGGAGCGGCTGCTGGCGGCCTGGGGCGGCGACTAGGACCGCGCGCCACGGGTGGCCCTGCGCCGCCGTTGCGGGCTCCGGGCGGGGTTCTCCTAGAGGAGGGCGAACTGGCCGCCTGGGCCCTCCTCCCGGTGGTCCAGTACCGAGGCCGGGCGGCGTGTCCAGCGGGGCGGCGGCAGCACCCCGGCCGCCCGCAGCTCGGCCGCGGACAGCGCCGCGCCCGGCTCGAACGCGGCCCGCTCCGGGGCCAGATCGGCCAGCAGCGCCAAGGTCGTGACCAGCCCGAGCAGCTCCGAGGTCCAGGCCTGCGGCCACTCGGCCGGTCCCATCGCCTCCAGCCCGTCGGCCCCGGGCGCGCGGTGCGCGGTCCGCGCGGCGAACCAGGACTCCAGCACCCGGACCCCCTGGACCTCGTACTCCCAGACCGCTGGCGGGACGGGCGAGACGGTCCCCCCGCCCAGACCCAGCGTCCCGGTCCCCGCGTCGTACGTCAGTCCGTCCGGCCAGCCCGCGACGGCCGAGCGGACGTAGGGGCGGCTCCCGCCGGGCAGCCGGGGCGGCTCGCCGCCGCGCACCCCGCGCACGTGGACGCCGAGCAGTCGGTGTCCCAGCGCGAGCCCGGCCCGCCACCGGTCCGGGTCGGCGGGGAGGGGAACCTCGTACCCCCGGGGTCCGGGGCGTCCCGCCGCGAGGACCCAGCACAGGACGTCCTCGGGGGTGGCCCGGCCGCCGTGGCGCGCGCCCAGCAGGGACAGCAGGCCGGGAGCGAGGTTCGGCTCGGCGCCACCGGGGCGCCGGTGCAGCGGGCGGACCCGGCCGAGCCGCCCGGCCGGCAGGTACGCGCTGACCAGCGGCTCCGGGGTCTCGACCACGAAGAGCTGGTGCCCGTCCCGCACCCGCCAGAGCTCCGGGCGCGCCGTGTCGATCACCCGCTGGTCGGGCAGCAGCCACTGTTCGTCGAAGGGGGCGCGCAGCACCCGTACGGGGTCCGGGCAGGGGCCGGGGGTGTCGGCGAACCGGGCCGTCACCGAACGCTGCCCCGGCAGGGCCGCGGCCCCGGCGGCCGGCGTACGGCTGCGGCTCGGGCGGAACAGCCGCTCGCGGTCCGCACCTTCGGCCCCGGCCAGGGCCGCCCAGCGGGCGCGCAGGGACGCGGCGTCGGGTGCGGCCACCCAGTCCCGGCCGAGGCGCAGGCCGTCCACGGCCCAGGGCATCAGATCGTCCAGCAGCGGTACGTCGTCGCTCACGCCGCCGATGGTAGCGACGGCGCCCGACGGCCGGGCTGCGTCCAGGCCGAAGCGTTACGCTCCTTGTGTACGCATATGCGCGGTATCGGCGGTATCAATCGAGGAGACGTTCATGAGTCAGTACGACGAATACTCGACTCCGTCGCAGGCCGAGGGCGAGCGGCTCGACGAGGACATGGACCAGGCGCAGCGCGACCAGCGGCACCCCCAGACGACGCGCACCACCCCGTCCCAGGCGGAGGGCGAGCGCACCGCCGAGGACGACGCGCAGTAGCGTCGGTCCGGCCGCGGCCGGCTCGCGGCTCGCGGCTCGCGGACCGTTCGGGGCGGCCGGCTCGCGGCCGCCGCCGGTCAGTGCGCGTCGACCGTCACGCTGAAGGAGAAGCGGTCCCCGCGGTAGCGGATCCGCGCCACGTCGACGACCCGGCCGTCCTCGTCGTACGTCACACCCGTGTAGTGCAGGATCGGGCTGAGCAGCGGGACCTGGAGCAGCTCGGCCGTCTCCGGGTCCGCGAGCCGCGCCTCGATCGTGTCGGTGATCCGGCTGATGCGCACCCCCGCGACGTCCCGCAGCACCTTGGTCATCGGCCACCGCTCGAGGTCGGCCGGCTCCACCGCGGCTGCGAACTCCGGGAGGACCGCGTTCTCCGCCCAGTTGGTCGGCTCGCCGGTCTCCCGGTCGTGGCGCAGCCGGCGGTAGGTGACCACCTCGGCCGTGTCCGGGAAGTGCTCCAGCAGCTCCCCAGACACGGCCGTGCGCCCGTGGCCGAGGATCGTCGTGCGGTCCCCCGACTGCTGGGCCACGATCGCGTCGACCGAGCCCAGCAGGCGTACCGGGGCGCCGCGCTTCGCACCCGGCTCGATGAAGGTGCCGCGCCGCCGGTGCCGGCTGATCAGCCCCTCGCCCTCCAGCTCCTTGAGGGCCTGCCGCATGGTCAGCACGCTCACCCCGTAGTGACCGGCCAGCTGCTCCTCGGTGGGCAGGCGCAGCGAGGCGTCCGGGGTGCGCCCGAGTATCGAGGCGCGCAGCGACTGCGATACCTGGTACCAGAGCGGGAGCTTCCGGTTCAGCACCAGCGAGTCGGGGGCGAAGGCGGTCACGGGTGGTTCTCCGTACGGCTGGACGGGGTGGGGTGCGGCGGCAGGCGCGGACGCAGGCGCAGGCGAGCGTACGCAGTGCGGGTCAGGCGCGGAAGTGGCGCTGCAGACCCTCCCACACGTCGTCGTAGCCCCGCTGGAGGTGGTCCGCGCCGGCCGCCTGCGCGGTGGCGGTGATCGGCCAGCGGGTCTCGAACATGAAGGCCAGGCCGTCGTCGATCTTCTGCGGCTTCAGCTCGGCGTTGCTCGCCCGGTCGAAGGTCTCCCGGTCCGGGCCGTGCGCGGACATCATGTTGTGGAGCGAGCCGCCGCCGGGTACGAACCCCTCGGCCTTGGCGTCGTAGGCTCCCTCGACCAGGCCCATGTACTCGCTCATCACGTTGCGGTGGAAGTAGGGCGGGCGGAAGGTGTCCTCGCCGACCAGCCAGCGCGGGGCGAACACCACGAAGTCCACGCCCGCCAGGCCCGGGGTGTCGGAGGGCGAGGTCAGGACGGTGAAGATCGACGGGTCGGGGTGGTCGTAGCTGATCGAGCCGATGACGTTGAAGCGGTGCAGATCGTAGACGTACGGGACGTGGTTGCCGTGCCAGGCGACGACGTCGAGCGGGGAGTGGTCGTAGGTCGCCGACCACAGGTTGCCGCAGAACTTGTTGACCACCTCGGTCGGGCGGTCGACGTCCTCGTAGGCCGCCACCGGGGCCCGGAAGTCGCGGGCGGCGGCGAGGCCGTTGGCGCCGATCGGGCCCAGGTCCGGCAGCTCGAAGGGCTGCCCGTAGTTCTCGCAGACGTAGCCGCGGGCGTCCGCGTCGAGCAGCTCGACGCGGAAGCGCACGCCGCGGGGGATGAGGGCCACATCGCCCGGGCGGGCGGCGAGCAGGCCGAACTCGGTCCGCAGGAGCAGGCCGCCGCGCTCGGGGACGATCAGCAGCTCGCCGTCGGAGTCGCTGAACACCCGGTCCGTCATGGAGGCGTTGGCGGCGTAGAGGTGGATCGCCATGCCCGTGCGCTGGGCCGCGTCGCCGTTGCCGCCGAGGGTCCACAGGCCGGCCAGGAAGTCGGTGCCGGGGGCCGGGTCGGGCAGCGGGTTCCAGCGCAGCCGGTTCGGGTCCGCCGGGGCGTCGGTGAACGGAGCGGTGCGCAGGGCGCCGTTGTCGGTCCGGGTGAAGGGCGGGTGCGCGGCCGAGGGGCGGATCCGGTACAGCCAGGACCGGCGGTTGGCGCGGCGCGGCTCGGTGAAGGCGCTGCCGCTGAGCTGCTCGGCGTAGAGGCCCAGCGGTGCGCGCTGGGGCGAGTTCCGGCCGTGGGGCAGGGCGCCAGGGACGGCCTCCGAGCTGTGCTCGTTGCCGAAGCCGCCCAGGTACTCCAGGGCCTCCGCCGTCTTCCTGGCCTGCTCGCTGCCGGACTGCTCGCTCATGTGCCGCTCCCGCTCCTCCGAAGGAATCCTATGGGTGACAGTAGGATTCCCCGCCCCCCACGTCAACGCCAACTCCCGGCCAACGCCCACACCACCCGGCGAGCCGCCCCCCGGCGCCGCCCTGCGCGCCGGCCTGTTCCGCCCCGGGGGTCGGCCCCGGGGGTCGGCCCCGGGGGTCGGCCCCGGGTCCGCCCTGCGCGCCGTGCCGGGGGTCCGCCTGCATGCCGTCCGAGTCGCCTTCGGCTCCGTCCCGTGCGCCGCTCCACACTCTGTCCCGGTCCTGCCCGCGTGCGGGGCCCGGCGCACCGGCGAGGGCCCTGCCGCCATGTGCCACGGCGGGCGCCGCCGTGGACGGCCCCGCCGGTGCGGCCCGGTCCCGATCGGCGCCGGCGTGCGTCGCCCACCCCTCCCGGCGCGCGCCACCGCAGAGATTCCACACGCGCCGCCACGGAGTCGCGCACCCGGTCCCGCCGCGGGGTCACGCAAGGCCCCCGCCAGGGAATCCCGCACGCTCCCGCCAGGGAATCCCGCATGCCCCCGCCAGGGAGCCCGAACGGTCCCGCAAGGGATTCCCGCGCAGGGGGATCCGAAAAGGTGAACATTGCTCTACTCTCTCGCGCATGTCGTGGACCCGCAGGCTCCCTGCCGTACCGGCGGCGCTCCTCGCCGCCCTCCTCGCCCTCCTGACCCTCCTCGCCGCCGCGCCCGCCGCCCGAGCGCACGAGGAGCGCCCCGTCGCGCTCCCCGACGGCACCGGCTCCGTACCCGCGTACCGCGCGGCGGAGCCGGACCTGGTGGTCTGCAAGACGGACCGGCCCGCGTTCGAGCGCCGCATATCCGGCTTCCCGGAGGAGTTGCGCCGACGCAATCTGGCCCTCTACGAGCGGTGCGAGAAGAGCGGCTACCGCCACCTCCAAGAGGCCGTCGACGACGTCGACCGGCCCGGGATGAACATCGCGATCCTCCCCGGCCTCTACGAGGAGGAGCCCTCCCTCCCGAAGCCGACGGGCGAGTGCGCCGCGCTGAAGGCGCCCGACTCCTCGCTCGGCTACCAGATCCTCAGCTACGAGCAGCAGGCGCAGTGCCGGCACAACCAGAACCTCGTCGCGATCCTAGGCAAGACGAACCTCCAGATCGAGGGCACCGGCGCCTCCCGCCTCGACGTGGTCGTCGATGCCAAGTACCAGAAGCTGAACGCCATCCGCGCCGACAGGTCCAACGGCATCTACTTCCGCAACTTCACCGCCCAGCGCACCACCTTCAACTCGCTGTACGTCCTCGCGGGCGACGGCTTCGTCATCGACGACGTGCTGACCCGCTGGAACGACGAGTACGGCTTCCTGACCTTCGCCAGCGACCACGGGCTGTACAAGAACTGCGAGTCGTACGGGAACGGCGACTCCGGGATCTACCCCGGCAGCGCCTCCGACATCAACAACGGCCGCGGCTACGAAGTCCCCCGCTACTCCATCGAGATCACCGGCTGCCGCAGCCACCACAACATGGTCGGCTACTCCGGCACCGCGGGCGACTCGGTCTGGGTGCACGACAACGAGTTCGACCAGAACATGGGCGGCGCCTCGATGGACAGCGCCTTCCCCGGCCACCCCGGACTCCCGCAGAACCACGCCAAGTTCGAGCGGAACCTCATCCACGACAACAACCAGGACTACTACCGGTACGTCGCCGACGGCACCTGCGCCAAGCCGCCCGTCGAGCGGGGCTACGAGCGGGGCGTGGTCTGCCCGCAGATCTCCATGCCGCCGGGGACCGGCATCATCACCGCGGGCGGCAACTGGAACCTCTACGAGAACAACTGGGTGTACGGGCACCGGCGGGCGGGCTTCTTCCTCAGCGCCGTCCCCGCGTTCATCCGGGGTGAGGAGGCGTGGTCGAAGCAGACCGACACCTCGCACCACAACCGGTACGCCTCCAACGTCCTGGGCAAGGACAGGTCCGGCGCCGCCCGGCCCAACGGCATGGACGTCTGGTGGGACGGCCAGGGGCGCGGCAACTGCTGGCAGGACGGTCCCGACGGCTCCACCCCGGGCACGCTCCCGCAGTGCGGCGCCGCCCGCGGCGAGCTGACGGGGGCCTCCGCGCGGCTGGTCGGCGAGCCGGTGAAGCTGGTCCAGCTCCTCGTCTGCGCCGACTACAGCGTCCAGGCGCGCAAGCTCCCGGCCGGCTGCGACTGGTACGGCGCGCGCGGCCCGGAGCGCGTGGAGACCCAGGTCGCGCTGGCCGTGGCGGCGGTCCTGCTGCTCGTCGGCGGGATCTTGTGGCGGCGCCGGCTGCGCGGCTCCCGGCTGGGCACGGCCGCCTCGCTGCTGGGCCTGGCCGGGCTGGTCCTGGACGTGGCCGGCTCCACGATGCCGCTGGAGTCCACCCCCGTCCCGGCCTTCGCGCTCCTGCTGCTCGGCCTCTGGTGGGCGGGCACGGGTCTGGCGCTGCGCGCCGAGCGGCCCTGGCTGGCCCGCCTGACCCTGCTGTTGGCCGGGCTCACCCTGCTGGACGCCTTCGACAAGGCGGTCCTGATGATCCCCTGGACCCCTCTGAGCCCCGCCTGGGTACGCGCCCTGACCGCCGTGGTCTGGGTCCTGTGGGCCGCGGTGGCTTCCGCCCGCCCCGCGGGCGGCCCGGCCCACCCCCCGAGCCCCGACGACGCCCCGGCGAACGACCCCGCCTTGGTCCCGGCCGCCCCCGCAGCAGCCGACCGCACCCCGACCAACCCCCCGGCGCCCGACTCCGCCCCAGCAGGCCCCCCTGCGCCCGGCGCCTCACCGGTCGGCCGCGGGACGGCCGCCGACCCCCACGCCGGCCGCACGGACACGGACGGCACCCCGTGACCCGCCCCGCCGCGGGCTCCGCGGCCCGTCCGGCCCGCCGCGTCGCCGGCGCCGCCCGGTGAGCCCCGTCGTCGGCGGGAGCGCCGCCGAACCGATGCGGTGTGACGCCTGCCGTACGCCGCCCCGCGCACCCGGGAAACGCCGCCGGTCCACCCGGACCGCCGCCCTGGTCACCCTCCTCCTGCTCCTCGCGGGCGGCGCCGTGGCCGGCTGCGGCGGGCGGGCCACCACCCACCACAAGCCCGGCACCACCCACGAGCAGGCGTCCGGCAGCGCCGGCACGCTGCTCGCCGCCGATGACGGCGCCGGCCACCGGCTCCGGGAAGTCCCGGCCGGGGGTGCGCCCAAGGTCGGGCTCGCCGCCCGCCCGGACTCCGAGGACGGATGGAACCTCCAGGTGACGGTGGAGGACTTCCGCTTCACCCCCGACAGCACCGGCGGCGCCGCACTCCCGGGCGCCGGCCACGCCCACCTGGAGCTCGACGGCCGCAAACTGGCACGGCTGTACGGCCCCTGGTTCCACCTGCCCGCCGCACAGGTCCCCACGGGCACGCACACCCTGACCGTCCGGCTCTACGCCGACGACCACACCGCCTGGGCGGTGTCCGGCAAACCCGTCCAGGCCACGACCCCGCTCACCGCCGCCGAGGGCGGGCCGGGTGGCGGACACGGGCACGACGCCACCCCGCCGCCCCCGGGCCGCGACCCCGGACCGGCCCCGCAGCCGACCCCGGAGCAGGCAGACCGCACGGTCACCGTCACGGTGCGGGACGGCAGGGTGAGCCCCGCCCCCGCGCGCACCGAGCTGAGGCGCGGCGAACGCGTTGCCCTGCGCGTCACCAGCGACCGCGCGGACACCCTGCACGTCCACGGCTACGACAAGGAACTCGCCCTGCCCGCCGGCCGGGAGGCCATCCTGGTCCTGACGGTCGACCGTACGGGTCTCTTCGAGGTCGAGACCCACACGTCCGGCCTCGTCCTGACCCAGCTCCTCGTGCGATGAGCGCCTCCCGGCACCCGTCCCGCACCGGGTTCCCCACCAGACCCGCACCCGCAGCCCTGGCGGCCCCGGCCTCGACTCGGCCCGCGCTCGTGCCTCCGGCCCCGGCCCCGGCCCCGGCCCCGGCCCCGGTCGAGCGTCCCGCTCCCGCTCCGGCCGCGGCGGGCTCGTGGTGAGCCCCGGAGGGTTCGCGGGCGTTCCCGGCGACGTGGTTGGCAGCGGCCGAGGCGTGGTCCTTCACCCGGCCGATCCGCTCACCGCACTCGCGCACGGGATCGGCTCCCAGCACGACCTGCCGATCTCCCCCTTCTACGCCTTCGCCGGCGCCTTCACCGCACTGTTCGTCTCCTTCCTCGCGCTCGGCCTGCTCTGGTCCACCTCCCGCTTCCGCGGCAACCGCTCCGGGACCGCCCTGCCCGCCGCCCTCCAGGGGGCGGCCGACGCGCCGGCCACCCGTACCGTCCTGCGCGGACTCGGGCTCGCCGCCGCGCTCGCCGTCCTCCTGCACCTCCTCCTCGGCCCCGACGACCCCGCCCGCAATCCCGCTCCCGGCGCCGTCTACGTCCTGCTCTGGGTCGGACTCGTCCCCGCCTCCCTCCTCCTCGGCCCCGTCTGGCGCCTGCTCAACCCGCTCCGCACCCTGCACCGCCTGCTCACCCGCGCCGTGCGCCGCCGTGACCCAGACCGCCCCCTTCCCGCCCGACTGGGCCAATGGCCCGCCGCCGCCGGGCTGTTCGCCTTCACCTGGCTCGAACTCGCCGCGCCCGAACCCGCCTCGACCACCACCCTCCTCATCGCCCTCGCCGCCTACGCCACCACCCACCTCCTCCTCGCCGCCCGCTTCGGCGAGCGCTGGTTCGACAGCGGAGACGCCTTCGAGGCCTACTCCGCCCTCCTGGCCCGGCTCTCCCCCCTCGGCCGCCGCAGCGACGGCCGCCTCGCCCTCCGCAACCCCTTCCACGGACTCGACGCGACGCCCGAGCGGCCCGGCCTCGTCGCCACCGTCTGCGTCCTGCTCGGCTCCACCGCCTACGACGGCTTCTCCGACAACCCCTCGTGGATCAACGCCCTACAGACCTCCCCCCTCGGCCGCACCCCCACGGCCACGCTCGGACTCCTCGCCTCCGTCGCCCTCGTCGCCACCCTGTACTGCCTCTGCGCGGCGGCCACCCGACTCGTCAGCGGTCCGCACCCCGGCCCGCTGACCGCCTTCGCGCACTCACTCGTACCGATCGCACTCGGCTATCTCATCGCCCACTACTTCTCCCTCCTGGTAGTCGAAGGACCACGCACGGTAAGCATGGCACTCGGCACTGACAACGCCCCCGCATCCGCCCCGCCCCTGGGTCCGGGCGGCCTCGCCACCCTCCAGGTCGTCGCCGTCGTCACCGGCCACGTCCTCGGCGTCGTCGCCGCGCACGACCGCTCCGTGCGGCTCTTCCCTCCCGCGAAAGCGGTCGCCGGCCAACTGCCGCTGCTCGCGCTGATGATCACTTACACCATCGGGGGACTGAGCCTCCTGCTGAACTGAGGCCCCGGCCGCACGGATAGAACCAGGAGCGGCATGATGGACCCCGTGCCCCCCGCCCACTCCCTGCGTCGTGCCCCCGTCCAGCAGCGCAGCGCCGACCGGCTCGCCCGGATCCTCGACGCGTGCGCCGAGCTGCTGGACGAGACCGGATACGAGAACCTCAGCACCCGCGCGGTCGCCCTGCGCGCCGGCGTGCCGATCGGCTCCGTCTACCGCTTCTTCGGCAACAAGCGGGCCATGGCCATCGCCCTCGCCCACCGGAACCTGGACCGCTACGCGGACGGCATCGCGGACCGCCTCGCCGTCCTCCCCGCCGCCCCCTGGCAGCCCGTGGTGGACGCGGTGCTGGACGAGTACCTGGCCATGAAGCGCAGCGTTCCGGGCTTCGCGCTGGTCGACTTCGGCGTGCCCGCGCCCCCGTCGGAGGGACCGGAGTCCGACCCCAACAACCTCGTCGCCGTCCGCCTCACCGAGCTGCTGTGCGCACACCTGCGGCTGACCCCCGACGCCGCCCTGGGCCGCGCGGTCCTCGTCGCCGTCGAGGCCACGGACGCGCTCATCCAGCTCGCCTTCCGAGGGGACCCGGCCGGGGACCCCGACATCGTGGCCGAGACCCGCGCCATGATGCACGCCTACCTCGCACGCGTCCTGGACCGCCCCCGGCCGTAGCCGACCGGTCCGTCAGCCCGTCCGTACTCCTGCCGCCCCCGCGTACACCGTCAGCCAACCGCCGTACGCCGGCGGCACCTCCCGGCCGCACCGCCCGCACGCCGACCGCCGCGCCGGCCACCTCGCGCATGCGGCGCCCGCCCCCGCCGCACCCTCGTCGCCGCAACCCCCTCCCCACCGTGCCTACCGGTCGGTATGCTCGGGTCCGCCCGCGTGCCCGTGCCGCAGCCTGCCGCCCCTGGAGGGCCCATGCCCCGCACCGCCCTGCGCATCTGCCCCCTGTGTGAAGCCACGTGCGGCCTCACCCTCACCATCGAAGGCACCGCCGTCACCGGCGCCCGCGGCGACCGCGAGGACGTCTTCAGCCACGGCTTCATCTGTCCCAAGGGCGCCGCCTTCGGAGCGCTCGACGCCGACCCCGACCGACTGCGGGCCCCCCTCGTCCGCCGCGACGGCCGGCTCCGGGAAGCCACCTGGGAGGAGGCCTACGACGACATCGCCGCCGCCGTCCCCGCCCTCCTGGCCGAACACGGCGCCCAGGCCGCCGGAGTCGTCCTGGGAAACCCCAACGTCCACACCATGGCCGGCGCGCTCTACCCGCCGCTGCTCCTCAAGGCGCTCGGCACCCGCAACCTCTTCACCGCCAGCACCCTCGACCAGATGCCCAAGCACGTGTCCAGCGGGCTGCTCTTCGGCGACCCCTTCGCCATCCCGGTCCCCGACCTGGACCGCACCGACTTCCTCCTGCTCCTCGGCGCGAACCCGGTCGAATCCAACGGCTCCCTGTGCACCGCCCCCGACTTCCCCGGCCGGCTCAAGGCCCTGCGGGCCCGAGGCGGCACCCTGGTCGTCGTCGATCCCCGCCGCACCCGTACCGCCCGGCTCGCCGACCGCCACCTCGCCCCCCGTCCGGGCAGCGACGCGCTGCTGCTCGCAGCACTCGCGCACACCCTCGTCGCCGAGAAGCTCACCGCCCCCGGCGTGCTCGAGGACATCACCGACGGCCTCGCGGAACTCGGGGACGCGCTCGCACGTTTCACACCCGAGGCCGTGGCACCCGCCTGCGACCTCCCGGCCGGCGAGATCCGCACCCTCGCCCGCGAACTCGCCGCCGCGCCCACCGCCGCCGTCTACGGGCGCATCGGCAGCTGCACCGTCGAGTACGGCACCCTGGCCAGCTGGCTGGTCGACGTACTGAACATCCTCACCGGGAACCTCGACCGGCCCGGCGGAGCCCTCTTCCCGCTCTCCGCCACCTCCGGCGCGCCCCGGCCGGCCGGCCCCGGGAGGGGATTCGCCCTCGGCCGCTGGTCCAGCCGGGTCAGCGGCCATCCCGAGGCCAAGGGCGAACTCCCGCTCGCCGCACTCGCGGAAGAGATCGAGACCCCGGGCGAGGGGCGCATCCGGGTGCTGCTCGCCATCGCAGCCAACCCCGTCCTGTCCGCGCCCGACGGCAACCGGCTCGACCGCGCGCTGGCCGGCCTCGACTTCATGATCTCCGTCGACCCCTACCTCAACGAGACCTCACGCCGCGCGCACGTCGTGCTGCCCCCGCCGCCGCCCGCCCAGAGCGCGCACTTCGACTTCGCCTTCAACGGCTTCGCCGTGCGCAACCAGGCCCGCTACTCACCCGCCGCCGTCCCGTTGGAGGAGGGCCGGATGGACGAGTGCGAGATCCACGCGCGCCTGATCCTCGCCGTGTCGGGGCTGCACGGGGCCCCGCCCGAGGCCGTCGACGAACGGGTCGTCGCCGACACCCTCGCCCGCGCCGTCACCGACCCCCGCTCACCCCTGTTCGGCAGCGACCCCCAGGCGCAGGCCCGTTCGCTGTCGGGCAGCGCCGGCCCCGAGCGGCGGCTCGACATGATGCTGCGCACGGGACCGTACGACCTCACCCTCGACGACCTCCGGCAGAACCCGCACGGCGTCGACCTGGGCCCGCTGCGGCCGAGGCTGCCGGGCGTGCTGAAGACCCGCAGCGGCAGGATCGAGCTGCTGCCGGAACCGATCGCGGCCGAGCTGCCCCGGCTGCGCGCGGCCCTTGCCGAACGCCCCGCCGCCCTGGTGCTCGTGGGCCGCCGCCACCTGCGGTCCAACAACAGCTGGCTGCACAACGTCCCGGCCCTCGTCGGGGGTTCCAACCGCTGCACCCTGCACGTCCACCCCCAGGACGCGGAGCGGCTGGGCCTGACCGACGGAGCGCGGGCCCGGATCACCGCCGACGGGGGCAGTCTGGAGGTGCCCGTCGAGGTCACCGACTCCGTCCGGACCGGAGTCGTGAGCCTGCCGCACGGCTGGGGCCACGACCGCGCCGGTTCCCGGCTCTCGGTCGCCGCCGCCGAGCCGGGGGTGAACGTCAACCAGCTGCTCGACGGCAGCCGGCTGGACCGGCTGTCGGGCACCGCCGTGCTCAACGGCTTCCCGGTCGAACTGACGCCCCTGCCCTGAGCTGGGGTTTTGCTCGTATTGCTCACGCGTGGACGTCTTGTCGGCCCGAGGAGGCGGGCCTACGTTCCCAGCATGCTGACCTTCCTCGGCTTCGCCATGATCGTGACCTTCCTGGTCCTGATCATGCTGAAGAAAATGTCGCCCATCGCGGCGCTCGTCCTCATCCCCGCGCTCTTCTGCGTGTTCGCCGGACAGGGTGCACACCTCGGCGACTACGTGATCGACGGCGTCGGCAAACTCGCCCCGACCGCCGCCATGCTGATGTTCGCCATCGTCTACTTCGGCGTGATGATCGACGTCGGCCTCTTCGACCCGATCGTCCGGGGCATCCTGCGCTTCTGCAAGGCCGACCCGGTGCGCGTCGTCGTCGGCACCGCGGTCCTCGCCGCGATCGTCTCCCTCGACGGGGACGGCTCGACCACCTTCATGATCACCGTCTCGGCCATGTACCCGCTGTACAAGCGGCTCGGTCTGAGCCTGGTGGTCATGACGGGCGTCGCGGCCACCGCCAACGGCGTCATGAACACCCTCCCCTGGGGCGGTCCCACGGCCCGCGCCGCCACCGCCCTCAAGCTCGACGCCGCCGACGTGTTCGTCCCGATGATCCCGGCCCTCGCGGCGGGGCTGCTCTTCGTCTTCGTCCTCGCCTACGCCCTCGGCCTCAAGGAGCGCCGCCGCGTCGGCCTTCTGGTGCTGCCGGGGGAGGGGAGGCCCGCGGAGACCCGGCCGGCTCCGCCGGCCCCCGAGCCCGCCGAGGCGCGCATGCTCCCGGTACCGGCAGGAGCCGGGGCCGGGGCCGGGCAGGCCGAGGCCACCGCGGCCACCCCGCCCGCCGCGTCCGGGCCCGTGAAGTCCGCCGCGTCCGCCGGTCCTGTCGGGACGGCCGGCTCCCCGTCCTTCGACCCGGCCCCCGCCCCCGGCGCGGCCCCGCGGGCCGGCGCCGCCGCGCCCGCCCCCGAGGACGGCTTCCAGGGGCTCGACCCCGACCGCCCGACCCTGCGGCCCCGGCTCTACTGGTTCAACGCCGGCCTCACCGTCACGCTGCTCAGCGCCATGATCATGGAGTTGCTGCCCATCCCGGTGCTGTTCCTCCTCGGCGCCGCCCTCGCCCTCACCGTCAACTTCCCGCACATGCCGGATCAGAAGGCCCGGATCGCCGCCCACGCGGACAACGTCCTCAACGTCGCCGGCATGGTCTTCGCCGCCGCCGTGTTCACCGGCGTCCTCACCGGCACCGGCATGGTCAAGGACATGGCCGACTGGCTCGTCGGCGCCATCCCCGAGGGCATGGGCCCGCACATGGCCCTGGTCACCGGCCTGCTGAGCCTGCCGCTCACCTACTTCATGTCCAACGACGGCTTCTACTTCGGCGTCCTGCCCGTCCTCGCCGAGGCCGGCGCCGCGCACGGGGTCTCCCCGCTCGAGATCGCCCGCGCCTCCCTCGTGGGCCAGGCCCTGCACATGTCCAGCCCGCTGGTTCCGGCCGTCTACGTCCTCGTCGGCATGGCCGGGGTCGAGTTCGGCGACCACACCCGCTTCACCGTGAAATGGGCGGCCCTGACCTCCCTGGTCGTCCTCGCGGCAGGAATGCTTTTCGGCATCATCTGATCTCCGCCAACCCTGGCGCGCCGAAAACTACCGGCGCTAGTTTGTAGGGTGTCCGCGAGGTACAGGTCTACGCGCTCGTGCGTGCTCGGGAGGAAATGCCATGAAGGCCCACGACGGGATGTACATCGGCGGGGAATGGCGGCCCGCCGCCGGACGCGAGCGGATCGAGGTCGTCAACCCCGCCGACGAGCAGGTCATCGCATCGGTGCCGGCCGGCACCGCCGAGGATGTGGACGAGGCCGTACGCGCGGCCCGTGCGGCCTTCCCGGGCTGGGCGGCCACCGCTCCGGCCGAGCGGGCCGCCCTGATCGGAGCGCTGCGCGACGTGCTGGCCGCACGGAAGACGGAGATCGCCGAGACGATCACCGCCGAACTCGGCTCCCCCCGCGGGTTCTCGGAGAACGTCCACGTCGGCTCGCCGATCGCCGTGGCCGCCTCCTACGCCGAGCTCGCGGCCTCGTACGCCTTCGAGGAGCGGATCGGGAACTCCACCGTGCTGCTGGAGCCGGTCGGGGTCGTCGGGGCCATCACGCCCTGGAACTACCCGCTGCACCAGATCGTTGCAAAGGTGGCACCCGCTCTCGCCGCCGGCTGCACCCTCGTCCTCAAGCCGGCCGAGGACACCCCGCTGACCGCGCAGCTCTTCGCCGAAGCCGTGCACGAGGCGGGCATCCCGGCCGGCGTCTTCAACCTGGTGACCGGTACCGGCCCGGTCACCGGGCAGGCCCTGGCCGCGCACGAGGGGGTCGACCTCGTCTCCTTCACCGGCTCCACCGCCGTCGGCCGGCAGATCGGCGCCACCGCCGGCGCCGCCGTCAAGCGGGTCGCCCTCGAACTGGGCGGAAAATCAGCCAATGTCATCCTGCCCGGGGCCGACCTGGCCAAGGCCGTCGCGGCGGGCGTGGGACACGTCATGAACAACAGCGGGCAGAGCTGCAACGCGCTCACCCGGATGCTCGTCCACCGGGACCAGTACGAGGAGGCGGTCACGCTCGCGGCCGCCGCCGTCGCCAAGTACCCCACCGGCGACCCCCGGGACCCGGGCACCCGCCTCGGCCCGGTCGTCAACGCCAAGCAGCACGAGCGCGTGCGCGGGTACATCGCCAAGGGTGTCGAGGAAGGCGCCCGCCTCGTCGCCGGCGGCCCCGACGCGCCGCACGAGCAGGGGTATTTCGTCTCCCCGACCGTGTTCGCCGACGTCACCCCCGACATGACCATCGCCCAGGAGGAGATCTTCGGCCCGGTGCTGTCGATCCTGTCCTACGAGGACGAGGAGGAGGCCCTGCGCATCGCCAACGGCACCGTCTACGGCCTGGGCGGAGCGGTCTGGGCGGCGGACGCGGAGACGGCCGCCGCCTTCGCGCGCCGCATGGACACCGGTCAGGTGGACATCAACGGCGGCCGCTTCAACGTGCTCGCGCCCTTCGGCGGCTACAAGCAGTCGGGCGTCGGCCGCGAGCTGGGCCCGCACGGCCTGACCGAGTACCTCCAGACCAAGTCCCTGCAGTTCTGAAGACGGAGACGACGACCATGGTCCGCGCCGCCATCCTGCCCGCCGTCGGAGCACCGCTGGAGATACGGGAGATCGTGTTGCCCGATCCCGGACCCGGTCAGGTCCGGATCCGGCTCACCGCCGCCGGAGTCTGCCACTCCGACCTCTCCCTCACCAACGGCACCATGAGGGTTCCCGTCCCCGCCGTCCTCGGCCACGAGGGGGCGGGCACCGTCCTCGCCGTCGGGGAAGGCGTCACGCACGTGGCCCCCGGCGACGGCGTGGTGCTCAACTGGGCGCCCTCCTGCGGGGAGTGCCACCACTGCGGCATCGGTGAGGTCTGGCTCTGCGCCGAGGCCCTGAGCGGGGTCGGCGCCGTCTACGCCCACGACGCGCAGGGCACCGAGCTGCATCCGGGGCTGAACGTGGCCGCGTTCGCCGAGGAGACCGTCGTCGCGGCGAACTGCGTGCTGCCCGCGCCCGCCGGAATCCCGCTCGCCGAGGCCGCCCTGCTCGGCTGCGCCGTCCTCACGGGCTACGGGGCCGTCCACCACAGCGCCCAGGTGTTCCCCGGGGAGGCCGTCGCCGTCTTCGGCGTCGGCGGAGTCGGACTGGCCGCGATCCAGGCCGCCCGTATCGCGCAGGCGGGCCCGATCGTCGCCGTGGACGTCTCCCCGGCCAAGGAGGAGCTGGCCCGCGCGGCCGGGGCCACCGACTTCGTCCTCGCCTCGGACACCACGGCCAAGCAGATCCGGGCGCTCACCGGGGGCCAGGGCGCGGACGTCGCCATCGAGTGCGTCGGCCGCGCGGAGACCATCCGCGGGGCCTGGGAGTCCACCCGGCGGGGCGGCCGCACCACGGTCGTCGGCATCGGCGGCAAGGAGCAGCAGGTGTCCTTCCACGCCCTGGAGATCTTCCACTTCGCCCGTACCCTGACCGGCTGCGTCTACGGCAACAGCGACCCCGTCCGCGACCTCCCGGTGATCGCCCAGCACGTCCGCGAGGGCCGCCTCGACCTCGGCTCCCTGGTCACCGACCGCATCACCCTCGACGGCATCCCCGCCGCCTTCGATGCCATGCTCGCGGGCAAGGGCGGCCGCTCCCTGGTCGTCTTCTAACCCGCCGCCCCGCCGCCCCGCCGCGCGGCCCGCCCCCGCCGGCGGGCCGGTGCCGGGCCGGGCCGGTGCCCCGCCGGCGGGCCGGGCCGGGGCCGCCGTGCTCAGTGCGGCGCCCCTGCGGGCCCCGGCCCCTCCCGCAGCGCCTCGTACTGCAGGCCCAGTCCGTCCAGCAGCGCTGTCAGGCCCGTCTCGAAGGCACCCTGGTCCACCTCGCGCTGCCGCTCGGCCAGCAGGTGCGCCCGGCCCAGGTGGGGGTAGTCCACCGGGTCGTACGCCGCTTCGTCGTCCACGAAACCCCGGGCGAAGGACGCCACCGCCGAGCCGAGGACGAAGTACCGCATCAGCGCGCCGATCCGGGTCGCGTGCGCCGGCGGCCAGCCCGCGGCCGTCATCGCGCCGAACACCGCGTCCGCCAGCCGCAGCGCCGCCGGCCGGCGGCCGGGCCCCCTGGCCAGGACCGGGACGATGTTCGGATGGTCGGACAGGGCGTCGCGGTACGAGTGCGCCCAGGCGTGCAGCGCGCCCCGCCAGTCACGGCCGCCCTCCGCCCCGAACGCCGGCTCCTCGAACATCGACAAGTCGACCCGGGCGCTCACCGCGTCCGCCACCGCCTCCAGGATCTCGTCCTTGGTCCGGAAGTGGTTGTACAGCGAGGGGCCGCTGACCCCGAGCGTGGCCGCCAGCCGCCGCGTGGACACCGCCTCCAGCCCCTCCGCGTCCACCAGCGCGCCCGCCGCCTCGACGATGAGGGTTCTGCTGAGCAGGGGCTTGCGCGGTCTGGCCATGCGCCACATAGTAGGGCCTGCCCGCCATAAACTACCGGTGCTAGTTAACTGGCCCGGATACCGCCACGACGACCCCGGAGGTGCCCGGTGGACCTGGAGCTGAGTGAGGAACAGAGCGCCGTGCGCCGGCTCGCGCGCGAGTTCACCGAGCGCGAGGTGACCCCGTACGCCGCCGAGTGGGACCGTACGGAGAGCGTCGACCGGGCCATCGTGAAGAAGCTCGGCGCGCTCGGTTTCCTCGGCCTGACCGTGCCCGAGGAGTACGGCGGCTCCGGCGGCGACCACCTCGCCTACGTCCTGGTCACCGAGGAGCTCGGGCGGGGCGACTCCGCCGTGCGCGGCATCGTCTCCGTCTCCCTCGGCCTGGTCGCCAAGACCGTCGCCGCCTGGGGGACCCGCGAGCAGAAGCAGGACTGGCTCCCCCGCCTGTGCTCCGGCGACGCGCTCGGCTGCTTCGGCCTGACCGAGCCCGGCACCGGCTCCGACGCGGGCAGTCTCACCACCCGGGCCGTGCGCGAGGGCGACGCGTACGTCGTCACCGGCGGCAAGACCTTCATCACCAACGGCACCTGGGCCGATGTCGTGCTGCTCTTCGCACGCACCAACGACGAGCCGGGCCACCGCGGCATCTCCGCCTTCCTCGTCCCCGCCGACGCGCCCGGCCTCACCCGGCGCGAGATCCACGGAAAGCTCGGGCTGCGCGGGCAGGCGACCGCCGAACTCGTCTTCGACGGCGTGCGCGTCCCGGCCTCCGCCATGCTCGGACCTGAGGGCAAGGGCTTCTCGGTCGCCATGTCCGCGCTGGCCAAGGGCCGGATGTCGGTGGCGGCGGGCTGCGTCGGCATCGCCCAGGCGGCGCTGGACGCGGCCGTCTCGTACGCCGCCCAGCGCGAGCAGTTCGGCAAGCCGATCGCCCGGCACCAGCTGGTCCAGGAGCTGATCGCCGACATCTCGGTCGACGTGGACGCGGCCCGGCTGCTGACGTGGCGGGTGGCGGACCTCATCGACCGCGGGCAGCCCTTCGCCACCGAGTCCTCCACCGCCAAGCTCTTCGCCTCCGAGGCGGCCGTCCGCGCCGCGAGCAACTGCCTCCAGGTGCACGGCGGTTACGGCTACGTCGACGAGTACCCGGCGGGCAAGCTGCTGCGCGACGCCCGCGTGATGACCCTGTACGAGGGCACCAGCCAGATCCAGAAGCTCCTCATCGGCCGTGCCCGCACCGGGGTTTCCGCCTTCTGAGGCCCCGCCCCGCGCGATCCCGCCCCTCGGAGCGGGGCCGCGCCCCGCGGGTTGAGTACCCCGCATGAGTACGCGTGCGCATGTGCCCGCGGCCGCGCGGACCGATGCTCGACCCATGAACGAGACACCGGTCAAGCAGCAGAACACGGGGGCGTACTACGGCCAGGCCGTTGCCTCCTTCGGCGTCGCCATGAGCGCCGTCGCCGTGGGGATCTACAACCTGGAGGTGGACGGCTGGGTCCGCGCCTTCCTGGGCATCGCGGTCCTCTACCTCACCACCTCCGCCTTCACCCTCGCCAAGGTGATCCGGGACCGCCAGGAGGTCACGAAGATCGTCAGCCGGGTGGACCAGGCCCGGATGGAGAAGATGATGGCGGAGTACGACCCCTTCGCACCGAAGTAGCCGAACCGCCCCGTCCGGCCGCCGAGCCGCCCGCCCGGCCGAACGGTGCTAAGCGCTTGCTCACCCTCCGGTAAGGTGTCCCTTCCCGTACGGCGAAGAGGGTGAGTGGGCGATGGACAGCGCGGAGGAGACGACCGGCGGCTACCGGCCGTGGTCGGAGGTCACCCCCGACGCCGCGCGGCGGCTGCTCGTCGCCGCCGTCGAGGCCTTCGCCGAGCGCGGGTACCACGCCACCACCACCCGTGACATCGCGGGCCGGGCGGGGATGAGCCCCGCCGCGCTCTACATCCACTACAAGACCAAGGAAGAGCTGCTCCACCGGATCAGCCGGCTCGGCCACGACAAGGCGCTGGAGATCCTCACGACCGCGGCCGCCGGTCCCGGCAGCGCCGCCGAGCGGCTCGACGGCGCCGTACGGTCCTTCGTGCGCTGGCACGCGGCCCACCACACCACCGCGCGCGTGGTCCAGTACGAGCTCGATGCCCTCGCTCCGGAGCACCGCTCCGAGATCGTGGCGCTGCGCCGCCGGAGCGACGCGGCCGTACGCGGAATCCTCGCCGACGGGGTCGAGGCGGGGGAGTTCGACGTCCCCGACGTGCCCGGCACGACCCTCGCCGTGCTGTCGCTCTGCATCGACGTGGCCCGCTGGTTCAGCGTGGCGGGGCAGCGCACGCCCGACGAGGTCGGCGCGCTCTACGCCGACCTCGTGCTCCGCATGGTGGCCTCGCGGCCGCCCGCCCCTCAGAAGAAGTAGCGGGACACCGACTCCGCCACGCAGACCGGCTTGTCGCCGCCTTCGCGCTCGACCGTGACCACCGCGGTGACCTGGACGCCGCCGCCGGCCTCCGTGACCTCCGTGATCACGGCGGTGGCGCGCAGCCGTGAGCCGACCGGGACCGGGGCCGGGAAGCGGACCTTGTTCGTGCCGTAGTTGATGCCCATGCGCATGCCCTCGACCCGCATGATCTGCGGGACCAGGCTGGGCAGCAGCGACAGCGTCAGGTAGCCGTGCGCGATCGTGGAGCCGAAGGGCCCGGACGCCGCCCGCTCGGGGTCCACGTGGATCCACTGGTGGTCGCCGGTGGCGTCCGCGAAGAGGTCGATCCGCTTCTGGTCCACCTCCAGCCATCCGCTGGGGCCGAGCGGTTCGCCCGTTCCGGCGCGCAGCTCCTCGGCGGACGTGAAGACCCTCGGCTCGGTCATGCCCTGATCCTGCCTCTCGCAGACGACTCGTGGACGACGGACGCGCAGCGCGTGTGAATAAGCGCTTGCTCAGCATGCTGGGACCGTATGGGTATGTCAACGGACCTCCGACTACCCTCGGCCTGGTGCCGCAGATTCCCGAGAAAGTCCACGAGCTCACCGTCGGCCAGCTGTCCGCGCGCAGCGGCGCGGCCGTGTCGGCGCTCCACTTCTACGAGTCCAAGGGGCTGATCAGCAGCCGCCGCACGTCCGGCAACCAGCGCCGCTACACCCGTGACGCGCTGCGCCGGGTGGCCTTCGTACGGGCCGCGCAGCGCGTGGGGATTCCGCTGGCCAGCATCCGCGAGGCGCTCGCCCAGCTGCCCGAGGAGCGCACCCCCACGCGCGAGGACTGGGCCCGGCTCTCCGAGGCCTGGCGGGCCGAGCTCGACCAGCGCATCGCCCAACTCGGCCGCCTGCGCGACCACCTGACGGACTGCATCGGCTGCGGTTGCCTCTCCCTGGAGAACTGCGCGCTGTCCAACCCCGACGACGTCTTCGGCGAACGGCTCACCGGCTCACGGCTGTAGCGCCCGCCCGGCCGCCGCCACCAGCTCGGCGTTCGAGCGGGCCGGGCGGCCGTCCGGCAGGCTCAGCACGTCCCCGGCGCCGGTCCGCGCGCCGGTACCGCACCGCGCGGCAAGCCGCAGGACCGGCCAGGCCGCCTCCCCGCGCCCGTACAAAACCAGCCCCACCGGCGGCAGTCCGCCCAGACCCGCCACCAGCGCCGGTTCGGCCTCCGCCAGCTCGGCGACCAGCCGAACCCGGCCGCCCGGACCGCGCACCGGCCAGGCCAGGAACCGCGCCATCGGCTCCGGACCGGTCCGGCCGCCCAGCGGCACCACCGCGTCCACCGCCACCCCGCGCGCGAGCAGGGCCTCCGCCAGCTCCACCGCCCCCGGCTCGGCGAAGTGCACCGCCGCCCGGTCCGGCAGCACCGTCCAGGACCGCACCCGTGCCAACCGCTCCGCCGCATCCGGCTCGGCGCCGATCCCCAGCGACACCGACACCGGTACGCCGGCCCCCGCGCCCCGCAGCTCCTCCAGCACCGGCCCGACCACCCGGGGCGAGAGGCTCTCCCGCCCGCAGGGGGTCCGCGGGTGCACCAGTACCTCCCCGGCCCCGGCGGCGACCGCGGCCAGCGCGGACTCCGCCAGTCCCCGCGGGGACATCGGCACGGCCGGGCCGTCCGCCGCGCCCCGGGCGCCGTTCAGCGACACCAGCAGCGGTGGCCTCACGCCGCTCCGGCCGAGGGGGCGTCCGCCAGCGCCGGTCTCGGCACCACGATCCCGCAGCCCTCGCACACCGGGCCGCCGTCCCAGGCCCAGGCCCCCTCCCAGGGGGCCGGTCCCGCTCCGCTCCCGTCGGCCCCACCGGGCCCGACCGGGCGCGGCCTGGACCCGGGCAGCGCCGCCGGCCACCGCAACTCGTGCTCCCCGCACACCGGGCAGCCCGTACCCGGCTCCGATTCGAGCGCCCGCACCAGCCGCCGCAGCACCTCGCCCAGCGTCCCCTCGGGCCGCACCCCGGGATCAGCACACCGCACCACCGCGTCGCCGCTCCCGCCCCACGCCCACTCCGGGCGGCGCAGCCCGTGGTGCTTCTCCCGTCTGCGCCGCTCCGCGAACTGCCGCTCGTACGCCAGCCACACCGCCCGGGCGTCCTCCAGCTCCTCCAGCGCGGCGACCAGCCGCAGCGGATCGGCCCCCCGGTCCTCGGGGCCGATCCCGTGCCGGTCGCACAGGTGCCACCACGTGGCACGGTGCCCGTACGGGGCGAACCGCTCCAGGCAGCGGCGCAGGGAGTGGCGCCGCAGGGCCCGGTCATTGCGCGCGTCGCGCACCTGGTAGGCCAAACTCCGGAAACCCGCCATCACACCTTCACCTCCGCCGATGTGCCCAACATGCCCGGTAAGAGGCAGGCGCATGCGGGGCGGACGAGGCGTGCGGGTGGCACGTGGCCGGAAGTCAGCGCCCCATGCGCCCCGCGGAGACCACCAGCCGGGCCAGTTCCGCGTGGCAGATGTCGCTGTGCGCCCCCGCCGGCGGCCCGCCGCGCCGGACCACGGAGCCCGCGTCCACGCTGACGCAACCGGCCGCGGGCACCCCGTCGCGCAGGGCGGCGTCGAGCCCCAGCCGCCGTGCTTCCGGCACCGCCCGCACCCCGTCGTGCCCGATCGCGCCCCACCGCTCGTCGAGACCCAGCAGAGCGGCCGAATCCCCTGCCATCCGGGAGGCCAGCGGATAGAACACCTTGAGCGAGGTGTCGTGCGGGGAGTGGCACGCCACCACCGGTCCGTCGACCCGCCGCTGGAGCCCCCGCAGGGCGCCGCCGCGGCCCTTGTCGTGCGGGAGCCGGTCGGCGAAGGCGTAGTGGGAGAAGGCCCCCTGGAGCAGGGTGAGGGACTTCACGTACCGGGCACCGTCCGGCACCGCGCGCAGCGAGAAGGACACCACCCGCGCCCCGAAGCTGTGGCCGATCAGGTGGACGCGCAGGGCCGGCCGCCGCTCCGCCAGCTCGGCCAGCACCGGACCGAGGCCGCGCTCACCGACCACGCCCGCCCGCTTCTTCATCTGGTAGTACGCGGCCTGCCTCAGCAGCTCCTTGGCGCCGTTCCACAGGACCCGCGGCGCGCCCCCCGCCGGCACCGGCCCCGCGGGCCCCTGCGCCGGCACCGCGCCCGCGGGCAGCGCGCCCGTCCGGGCCAGGGCCGAGGTGAGCTCCCGGCACACCTCCAGCACGTCCTCCGTGAAGAGGGCGGGTACCGGGGGAGCGGTCGCCGTGGGCACCGCGTCCACCCCGGCCAGCTCCCGGACGAGCGCGCCGAACTCGATGAAGGCGGCCGCCGACTCCTCGCGCGCCGCCAGCAGTTCGGCCGCGCGGTCCAACTCCGGCCCCCGCGACGGCCAGAACACCCCGAGGGCCCGCCGGGTCCCGGGGTCCAGCTCGGGGCCGGCGGCCCGCTCGGGACGGACCCCGGGGTGGTCGAAGTCGGGTATCGGCTCGTCCGCGAAGCGCATCGAGGGCCAGACCACCCCCACGTACCCCAGCCGCACCCCGGACCCCACGAGCCCCGGGAAGGGCGCGAAGAACCGGTCGTACAGCCGGGTGGCGGCGGACCGGTCGCTGTTCCAGCCGTGCGCGAAGACCAGCAGGTCGGTGGCCTCCATCCGGGCCACCTCCGCCTGGGCCGCCCGGTCCGGGTCCCCCTCGGCGTCGAAGGTCAGCTCCGCGTAGGGCCCCACCCGTATCCCGCCGCCGTCCGCCATGACGTCCCCCCTCGCACCGCGCCCGTCCGGTGCAGCCAGCATCCCGCCGCCGCGCCCGCCCGACCAGCCCCCCGGCCGGCCCGGGATGCCGGAGGAGGCTGCCGGCCGCGTCACGGGTACAGCAGGTACTCCTCCCGCACCGCCGCGAACCGGGCCAGTCCCGCCGCCCAGTCGGCCGCGACCTCCTCGACCCCGGCTCCCGCGTCGACCATCGTGCGCACCCGGTCCGACCCGGTCAGCCGGTCGATCCAGTGGTCGGTGCGCCAGGCGAAGCCGCTCCACGTCCGCCGCGCGGTGACCAGCAGTCCGATCCCCGCCCGCACCGGGTCGAAGGCCTCCCGGTCGTGGACGATCAGCCGGACCCCGCCGCACACCTTCCCGGCGTGCTTGGAGAAGGAGGGCGTGAAGTACGCCTCCCTGAACCACACCCCGGGCAGCTCCAGCGCGTCGGCCGCCTCCGCCCACCGGCGGTCGAGGCCCTCCGCGCCCACCACCTCGAAGGGCGTGGCCGTCCCGCGCCCCTCCGACAGGTTCGTCCCCTCGAACAGGCAGGTGCCGGCGTACGCGAGGGCCGTCGCCGGGGTCGGCACGTTCGGGCTCGGCGGCACCCACGGCAGCCCGGTCTCGTCGAAGAACGACTCCCGCCGCCAACCGGTCATCGCCACCGTCCGGAGCCGGACGGGACCCTCCGGCGCGCGGGCCAGGAACTCCCCGTTGAACAGCCGGGCCAGCTCGGCCGCCGTCATCCCGTGCGCGAGCGCGATCGGCTCCCGCCCCACGAAGCTCGCGTACGGCCGCTCCAGCACCGGTCCCGCGGGCCTGCGGCCGCCCACGGGATTGGGCCGGTCCAGCACGACCAGTGCCTTGCCGGCGAGCGCGGCGGCGCGCATGCAGTCGTACAAAGTCCAGATGTAGGTGTAGAAGCGCGCCCCGATGTCCTGGATGTCGAAGACCACCGTGTCCACCCCGGCCGTCGTGAACACGTCCGCGAGCCGCTGTCCGCTCCGGCCGTACGTGTCGTACACGGGCAGCCCGGTGGCCGGGTCGCGGGAGGCCCCCTCGGAGCCGCCGGCCTGCGCCGTCCCGCGGAAGCCGTGCTCGGGGCCGAAGACCGCGACCAGGTCCACCCGGTGGTCCGCGTGCAGCACGTCGACCAGGTGCCGGGCGTCCGCGGTGATCCCGGTGGGGTTCGTGACCACGCCGACCTTCTGCCCGGCGAGGGCGGCGTACCCGTCCGCGGCGAGCTGCCCGAAGCCGGTCCGCACACGCCCGCCCGCCTGCCCGCCCGCCGGCCCGCCCGCCGCCGCGGCGGGCGCGGGGGTCGCGGCCGCCCCCGCCGCCCCGATGGCCCCCGCCAGTCCCAGTACCCCGCGTCGCGACAGAGTCATCCGGCCACGCTAGGCGGCAGACCCCTTCCGTCAGGACATACCGACTGGTTAGTCTGCCCGCGATCCGCGCCGCGGATCCCCGCCGGACGTACGGTGGCCATCCGCCACCGGCGCCCCGGTACCCGGCCCCGAAAGGTGATCCCCGTGAGCGCGTACCAGGACCAGCGAGTCGTCGTCACCGGCGCGGGCGGCGGCATCGGAGCCGCCCTCGCGCGGCGCTTCGCCGCCGAAGGCGCCACCGTCGCCGTCAACGACATCGACCCCGCGCGGGCCGCCGCCGTCGCCGGGTCGATCGGGGCGCGGGCGATCGCGGTGCCGGGCGACGCCTCGGAGATCGTGGCCGAGGCCCGCGAGGCCCTCGGCGGGAGGGTCGACGTCTACTGCGCCAACGCCGGGCTCGCCTCGGGCGGCGACGCCTTCGCCGACGAGGCCGTCTGGGAGGCCGCCTGGCAGACCAACGTGATGGCCCACGTCCGGGCGGCCCGGCTGCTGCTGCCCGACTGGCTGGAGCGGGGGAGCGGCCGCTTCGTGTCCACCGTCTCGGCCGCCGGGCTGCTGACCATGATCGGAGCGGCGCCGTACAGTGTCACCAAGCACGGCGCGCTCGCCTACGCCGAGTGGCTCTCGCTGACCTACCGCCACCGCGGGGTCGACGTCCACGCCATCTGCCCGCAGGGGGTCCGCACCGACATGCTGACCGCCGCGGGATCGGCGGGCGAACTCGTCCTCGCGCCGACCGCGATCGAGCCGGAAGCGGTCGCCGACGCGCTGTTCGACGGCATGGAGAAGGGCCGGTTCTTGATCCTCCCGCACCCCGAGGTCGCGGACTTCTACGCCGCCCGCGCCACCGAGCCGGACCGCTGGCTGGGCGGCATGAACCACCTCCAGCGCAAGTGGGAGGACCGGTGAGCCCCGGGATCGCGCCCGCCCCGGGATCGCCGTACGCGGCCCGGCCCTGGCTAGGGCTGCTCAGCCCGGCCCAGCGCGCCCCCGTCGCGCCGCCGGCCAGCGTGCTCCACGCCTTCCGCAGCGCCGTCGCCCGGGCCCCCGACCGCACGGCGCTCGCCTACTTCGACGGCCGCACGGACTACGCCGAGGCCGACGCGCTCTCCGACTCCGTCGCCGGCCACCTCGCGCTGCGGGGGGTCCGCCGCGGGGACCGGGTCGCCGTCATGCTGCAGAACACCCCGCACTTCGTGCTGGCCGTCCTCGCCGCCTGGAAGGCCGGGGCGGTGGTCGTCCCGCTCAACCCGATGTACAAGTCCGGCGAGGTCGGACACATCCTCCGGGACTCCGGGGCCGTCGCACTGGTCTGCGACGACCGCGCGTGGACCGCGTACCTCGGCGGGGCCGCGGCGGGCACCGCCGTACGGACCGTGCTGACCGCCCACGAGCGCGACTTCCAGACCAGGAACGACCCGCGGGTCCTGAAGTCCGACGCGGGACGGGACGAACACGAGGCGGGACGGGAGGGCCGCGAGGCGGTACCGGCCGGGCCCGGCGTGCGCGAGGTCGGCCTCGGCGCCTGTGATTTCGCGGCCGTGGCCCGCCAGGGCCACCCCGCCCCCGCCGACCCGCTCCTCACCGCCGCCGACACCGCGCTCATCAGCTACACCTCCGGCACCAGCGGCACCCCCAAGGGCGCCCTGAACCCGCACGGCGCGCTCACCTACAACGCCGTCCGCCAGGTCACCGGCCACCCGGTCCCCGAGGGCGCCACCTACTTCGCCCTCGCGCCCCTCTTCCACATCACCGGCATGGTCTGCCAGCTCGCCGCCTGCTTCGCGAACGCCGGCACCCTCGCGCTCGCCCACCGCTTCGACGCCGGAACCGTCCTGGACGCCCTCCTCGAACACCGCCCCGCCTACACCGTCGGCCCGGCCACCGCCTTCATGGCCCTCGCCGCCCACCCGGACGCCACCGCGGACCACTTCGCCTCGTTGCGGGTGGTCTCCTCCGGAGGCGCCCCGCTGCCGCCCGCACTCGTCGAGCGCCTGCGCGCCGACTTCGGCTTCTACCTCCGCAACGGCTACGGCCTCACCGAGTGCACCGCGCCCTGCGCCTCCGTCCCGGCCCACCTGGAGGCCCCCGTCGACCCCGCCTCCGGCGCCCTCTCCGTCGGGCTGCCCGGCGCGGACACCGTCGTGCGCGTCCTCGACGAGCACGGCGCCGAGGTCCCGCTCGGCGAAGCCGGGGAGATAGCCGTCCGCGGCCCCCAAGTGGTTCCCGGCTACTGGGGCCTGCCCGACGACACCGCCCGCGCCTTCCCGGACGGCGAACTGCGCACCGGCGACATCGGGTTCATGGACGAGGCCGGCTGGCTCTACGTCGTCGACCGGAAGAAGGACATGATCAACGCCTCCGGCTTCAAGGTCTGGCCGCGCGAGGTCGAGGACGTGCTCTACACCCATCCCGCCGTCCGCGAGGCGGCCGTGGTGGGCGTTCCGGACCCGTACCGGGGGGAGAGCGTGAAGGCGTACGTGAGCCTGCGCCCCGGCGCCTCGGCCGAGCCGGCGGAGCTGTCCGCCTACTGCGCCGCCCGCATCGCCGCGTACAAGTACCCGCGCCAGGTGGAGATCCTGCCTGTCCTTCCGAAGACGACCAGTGGCAAGATCCTGCGACGGGAACTGCGCGACCGCGGCTGAAAACAGCCGCACGGTCCCCGGGGCGGTCGCCGGTGACCGCCCCGGCCGCCCGGAACCGGCGCGGGACGACGGGCCACGACGAAGGACACGGAAGGGAAGGGCAGCGCCATGGCGGCCAGGACCACGGAGCCCGAGGGCACACACGAAGCGCCGGTACCGCAGCGCCTGCTGGCCGTCGCCACCAGGCTGTTCGCCGAGCGCGGCTACGACCGCACCTCGGTGCAGGAGATCGTCGAGGCGGCCGGGGTCACCAAGGGCGCGCTCTACCACTACTTCGGGTCCAAGGACGATCTGCTGCACGAGGTGTACGCGCGGATGCTCCGCCTCCAGCAGCAGCGGCTCGACGCGGTGGCCGAATCCGACGCCCCGGTCGAGGAGCGGCTGCGCGCGGCCGCCGCCGACGTGGTCGTCACCACCATCGAGAACCTCGACGACGCGATGATCTTCTTCCGCTCGATGCACCAGCTCAGCCCGGAGAAGTTCAAGCAGGTGCGGTCCGAGCGCCGGCGCTACCACGAGCGGTTCCGGGCGCTGGTCGAGGAGGGGCAGCGCACCGGGGTCTTCTCCACCGCCACGCCGGCCGATCTGGTGGTGGACTACCACTTCGGATCGGTGCACCACCTCTCCACCTGGTACCGGGCGGACGGTCCGCTCACGCCCCAGCAGGTCGCGGACCACCTGGCCGACCTGCTGCTGCGCGCCCTGCGGCCCTGACGCGTCCGGCCGCCGCGTCCGGCCGCCGCGTCCGGCCGCCGGGGGGGGGCGACCGCCGGCCGCCGAGGGGGCAGTGCGGCGTACGGCAGCACTCAGGGGCGTGCTGTTTACAGCCATGCGCCCCCGCACGCCCCCGGCGACCACGTTCCACCGGGCCGGTACCGGGGCAGCCGGATGGTGCTGATCAGTCCGGCCCCCAAGGAGAGTTAGTGATGACGAAGGTCCTCGTCCTGCACAGCGTGAGTCTCGTGCGGTCCGCCCTTGCCGCGCTGTTGAGATCCGAAGGCGACTTCGACGTCGCGTCCGCGGGGTGGCACACGGCCGCACGGAGCGTGGACGCGTTACAGCCGGACGTCGCGGTCGTCGACGCCGACTGTCCGGGGGCGACGGCCCTCCTCGCGGGGGACGCCCGCTCCCGCCGGCGGCCGCTCACCCCGCCGGCCCCCCTCCTCGTCCTGGCGACGGCCGGGACGCCCGGCACGCTCGGCCGGGCCTTCCAGGCCAAAGCCCTCGGATACGTCGACAAGGACGGCTCCCCGAGCCGGCTCGTGCGCGCGGTGCGCAAGGTCGCCGCGGGCGAGCGCTTCATAGACGCGTCCCTCGCCTCCGCCTTCATGGAGGCGGACCCCGTGCCCCTCAGCCCGCGCGAGCTGAGCGTTCTGGCCCGGGCCGCCGAAGGCGATTCGGTCGCCGAGATAGCCCGCGCCCTGCACCTGGCCTGCGGCACGGTGCGCAACTACATGGCCGCCGCGACGCGCAAGACCGGCGCCCGCAACCGCATAGACGCCATACGCATCTCGCGCACGGCGGGCTGGGTGTAGAGGCCCGCGCCCGGGCGCGCGCCGGTCGCTCAGACCGGCGTGATCCGGCCGTTCTCGTCCCACATTCCCACCAGATCCCGGTACAGGGGTGACCTGTCCGGGAGTTCCGCATGCGTGCCGCACACCGCCCGGGTCCCGTCGAGTACGAGGACCCGGTCGGCCCGGACCGCCGAGGAGATCCGGTGCGCGACGACGACCAGAGTGCCGGGGCGGGCCGCCAGCGCCCGCTCCGCCCGCTCCTCGGCCCGCGCGTCCAGGTGGCACGTGGCCTCGTCGAGCAGGAGCAGCGGGGCGGGGGAGAGGTGCGCGGCGGCGAGCGCCAGCAGCTGGCGCTCGCCCTGGGAGAGCGTGAGCGGGTCGACGGGGGCGTCCGGACCGCCCAGCCGCTCCAGGAGCTCCGTCAGCCCCAGGGCGGCCACGGCGTCCGCCACCCGGTCCCCCGGCACGGCCGCCGGATCGGGGCACAGGTGGGTCAGGTTCTCCCGGACCGTCCCGGTGAACACGTACGCCTGCTGCGGCAGCAGCGTCCGCCGGGGGTCCGGACCGCCGCCCGCCGGGCCCGGGCGGGCGGGCGCCCCCGCCACCAGCACCGTGCCCCGGTCCGGGCCGAGCAGCCCGGCGAGCAGCGCGGTCAGCGTGGACTTGCCGATCCCGCTCGGCCCGACCACCGCGAGGTGCTCGCCGGGCCGTACGGTCAGGTCGAGGGAGTCCAGTACGGGATGGGCGCGCGGTCCGTACGCGAAGTCCACGCCGCGCAGCTCGGCGGCCGGGGCGTCGGGGAGCGCGGGGGCGGGAACGGCCGGTCGGGGCGCCGGGCCCGCCGCTCCGGCGCCGGGGCGCTGCGGCCGCCCCCGTACCGTCTCCGTCTCCTGCTCCTGCTCCTGCACCTGCTTCCGTACGGGCTCCGGCCCGTGCGGTGGTTCCGGGTCGCAGAAGCGGTCCAGGACCACCAGCAGCCGGGTCCCGGCGGAACCGAGCGCGGCCATCAGGGTGTTGAGGGCGGGCAGCAGCGACTGCACGAGATAGGTCAGGGCGCCGGCCAGGGTACCGGCCGTCACCCCGCGGGCGAGCAGCCACGGAGTGGCGGCCAGCAGGGCGAGGACGGGGGCCCGGCCCGCGCAGCCGAGGGCCAGGGTGCGGACGGCACCCCAGCGGGCGAGCCGCCCGGTGAGGCGCTGCTGGGCGGCGATCAGCGGTTCCACCCGGGCCGCGGCCAGGCCGCCCGCCCCGCAGGCCACGACGTCGCGCAGCCCCGCCGCCAGCTCGCCCACCCGCGCGGCGAGCGCCTCGTCGGTGTCCAGCGCCTCGCGCTGGACGGCGGCCATCGGGCGCAGCGTGGCCAGGAAGCCGGCCAGCCCCAGCAGCAGCGGGGGAGTCACGACGACCAGGAGCACGGGGTCGAGGGCGGCCATCCCGGCGAGCGCGCCCACGGCGGTGAAGAGGAACGAGCGGGCCGTCAGCACCAGTCCGGCGAAGGAGTCGCGGGCCATCTCGGTCTGCTGGGTCAGCCGGGACACCGCGCTCGCGTCGGCGGCGCGCGCGGGGTCGGCCACCGCACGGTTGAGCGCCTGACGCACGGCCCGGCGCACCAGCCCGTCCCGCAGCGGCTCCACCAGATCCGCCAGTGCGCCGAACACCCCGCGCAGGGCGAGGCCGCCGAGCAGTGCGCCGACGCCGGCGAGCGCCAGCCAGGCCAGTCCCGTCGCGGTGCGCCCGGCCAGGAAGCCGTCGTCGAGGGCGCGGGCCACTCCGTAGCCCCCGAGGAAGGTGTGGGCGGATTCCAGCAGCGACCAGAGCGCGAGCACGGCCAGCGTACGGGGGCGGCCCCGCAGGAACCGGCGCGCCTCGGGCCCCACCCGCCGCCACATCCCCTGCCCGCGCCGGCCCCGCCCCCCACTTCTGCGCGGAAGCCGGGCCTTGCCCCGACCCTGGTCCGCGCCCCGGTCCCTGTCCTCACCCGCGGCCCCGCCAGGCGACCCGGCCCCGGCCCGGTCGTAGGGGCGGCCCGCGGCCCGGGCGCCCGCCGTGCCCTCGGGAGCCGCCCCGCCTCCGTCGCCGGGCGTTCCCGTGCCGTCGTCGGCGCTCGTCAGGCTCGTGTCGGTGCCGCTCATGCCGGCGGCTCCCCGGCATCGGCCCGCGAGCCGCCCCCCGGGGCCCGTACGGCTCCGGATCCGGGCGCCGCCTGCCGCCCGGGTACCGCCTCCGGCGACCCCGGCGGGGGATCGGCGCCGAAGACCGCCCGGTACTCCGGGTCCCGCCACAGCCGGGCGTGGCTGCCCGTGCCCCTGACCCGGCCGCCGTCCAGCCAGACCACCAGATCGGCGCGGGCCGCCGAGGAGATCCGGTGCGCGATCACGATCCGGGTGCCCGGCCGGACCCCGTCGGCCAGGGCCCGTTCCACCTCCCTCGCGGTCACCGTGTCGAGCCCCGAGGTGGCGTCGTCGAGCACCAGCAGCCGACCCGCGTACAGGAACGCCCGTGCCAGACCCAGGCGCTGGTACTCGCCCCCGGAGAGCGGGGCGTCGGCCAGCAGGGTGTCGTACCCGTCCGGCAGGCGCCGTACGAAGGACTCGGCCCCCGCCGCCCGGCCCGCGGCCCGCACCGCGTCGGGCCCCGGGCGCGGGCCCGCGCCGAAGGAGACCGCGTCTGCGACGGTCTCGCCGAGCAGCGCGGGACGGTCGAAGGCGTGGCCGACGGCGCCGCGCAGCGCCCGCTGCGACAGCTGGGGCAGGGGCGTCCCGTCCAGGAGCACCTGGCCGGCGTCGGGGTCGGTGAGGCGCCCGGCGACGGCGGCGAGGACGGTCTTGCCGGACCCGGACCGGCCCACGACGGCGACGGTGGCGCCCCCCGGGACCCGCAGGGTGACCTCCTGCAACACGGGCTTCCCGCCGCGCAGCACGGTGACCCCGCGCAGCTCCAGGGCGCCGGACCCGCCCTCGGGCAACTCCCCGACACCATGGGAGAGCGCGGGCAGTTCGAAGAGGGCCGCCGTCCGGCGGGCCGCCGTCCGGCCCCGGACCACGGCGGCCAGCCGGCCGGTCACCGCGCCCACCCCGGCCGCCAGCCCCGCGTAGCGCACGGCGGCGAGCAGCGCGCCCACCCCCAGCGCCCCGGCCGCGAGGCGGAAGCCGCCCACGCCGAGCACCACGTACAGCAGCAGCGGCATGAGGGCCGAGGTCCGGGCGGTGACCCCTCCGTAGACCCGCCACATCTGCCGTCCCTCGGAGCCGAGTTCGGGCAGATCGGCCAGGATTCGGGAGCGTTCGCGGGCCACCGTTCCGGCGGCGGCGATGGTCCGGGCCCCGGCGAGCGCCTCGACGAGGCGGGCCGCCATCGCGAGCTGCACCCGCTGGTAGCGGGAGACGCTGAGGGCGGAGTCCCGGGCGAAGGCGCGCAGCAGGACGGCCAGCAGGGGGATGCCGGCGACGAAGGCGAGCGCGGTCCAGACGTCGATGAGGAAGAGGGCCACGAGCCCGCCGACCGGCGGCAGCAGTGAGGCGACCGCGCCCGCCGCGGCGGCCGGGGCGGTACCGGCCTCGGTGGCGTGCGCGGTCAGCCGCGCGGCCAGCTCCCCGGGCGCGTACCGCTGCGCGTGGTGCGGGGCCGTGCCCAGCAGCCGGGCGAGGCCCAGACGGCGCAGCCAGGCCGTGGAACGGCCGTCGACCTGTCCGGTCAGCCGGGTGGTGAGGGCGTCCAACAGGATCTCGGCCACGACGACCGCGGCACACCACAGGGTCCAGCGGGGGCCGGCCGGATCGCCGCGCAGCAACAGGTCGAGGGCGTGCCCGAGCACGGCCGGCTCGGCCAGGGCCGCCAGCGCGGCACCCACCGAGCAGGCGCCGACGGCCGCGGTCCGCCCGGCGCTGTGCCGGGCGGCCGCCACCAGGGCCCGGTCACCGCTGTGGGCGAGCGCCGCCTCGCCGGTCGGGTCGGGCGGGGTCATCCGCAGGTGCTCCAGACGTGTGGTGCGGGCCCGGGCGGCGTGATGCCGCCCGGGCCCGGGAAGGACCTGGTCAGTTACAGGTCGTGACGCTCAGGCTGCTGTCCCCGCAGAGGAGCAGGCTGGCGCGGCTGCCGCCGGTGAGTCCGGCCTCGGTGATCTCTTCCTTGGGGGTTTCCATCGACTGCAGGTCCAGAAGGGTCATGTCGTTTTCCTCTTCTTCACTGGGTTGTTCCGATGGGACACGGCCCCGGGATCCGGGGCCGGCTCTGGGGCCGCCGCGGCGCGCCGCGGCGGCGGGAGGAACGGCAGCTGCGCGCGCCCGCCGGGCGCCGCGCTGCCGAGGGCGAGCAGCGCGCCCGCGGTCCCCGTGGACAGGTCCATGGAAAGCCGCATCAACTGCTCGCCGGGGAAGGCCAGATGGCCCTGGTACGGCACCGCGTGCCGCGCCAGTGCGTCGATCTGGCGGGTGAGGTCGTCGGGTCGGGTGCCGGGCCCGGGGGTGGTGGTCCGCGCCAGGTACAGGACCATCCCGGCAGCGCCGCGGAAGAGCCCGGGCTGCGCGTAGAAGGTCGCCTGCGCGGCCCGTACGATCTCCCGCCGGGCCTGCTCGAAGCGCGGGTCCGCGCCGTGCCCCAGCCAGTCGTCCAAGACCATGCCGATGCCGACGCTGCCCGCACCGAGGTAGGGCATCGTGCGCCAGCCCTCGTTGACCTGGAGCGTGCCGTAGGTGCTGGTCACGCAGTGGTCGAGGTCGCGGCGCAGGGCGTCGCCGGCCCGCAGCAGCCAGTCCTGGTCGCCGGTGCGCTCGTACAGGCGCAGGAAGAGCAGCGCCGGTCCGGAGCCGCCGTACAGCAGGCCCGCGCGTTTCAGCTCCGGCGCCGACCGGGCGGTGAGTTCGGCGCAGCGCACGGACGCGTCGAGCAGGGCCGGTTCGGACGCCGAGGTGCCGAGGGCGTCCAGGGCCAGCCCGATGCCCGCGAGTCCGCTGTGCAGGTCCGGGCCGACGTCCTGCCACGGCTGGCGCAGCAGCTGCTCCGCCAGGGTGAGCGCCCTGTCCCGGTGGCCGAGCCGCTCCAGGGTCCAGGCGGTGCCGGCCAGGCCGTCGTAGAAGCCGAGCGGGGTGCCGGATGCCGGTTCCTTGGTCCGGGCCAGCAGCCATTCCTCGGCTTCGGGCCAGGGCTCGTCGCCGGTCTCCGCCAGGGCGTGGAGCACCCCGGCCGCGCCGTACCCGAAGCAGGTGCCGCCGCCCTCGGTGGCGAACTGGGCGATGTCGCCCGGGAACAGCCGGTCCTCGCGGCCGAAGGTGGCCGAGGCGCGGATCGCGGCCGTCATCGAGGCGCGGGCCGCCTCGTGGTCGCCCGGCTCCACGGGCAGGTACGGTCCGGCCGGCGCGGGTATCCGCCCCGCTCCTGCGGCATGCGGCGCGGATGCGGGCTCCGAGTCCGCCCCGGCGAGGATCTCCTCCACCGCCTCGTCGAGGAACCGGCGCGGTACGGGGAACTGCTCGGCGACGATGTCCGCCAGGTGCACGGCCTTCGCCCGGTCCAGTACGAGCAGGCTCGTCAGCGGCAGGAAGAGGGCGAGCCGCAGGCAGGCGAGGGCGTAGCGGTCCACGGCGAAGCCGCGGCGGCCGGGCGGTGCGACGAACGCCGGGTTGGCCACCGTCTGCCGCAGCCCCTCGTCGACGTGCGCGGCGGCCTCGAAGTCCAGCAGGGCGACCGACGGTTCGCCCGCGGCGTCCTCCGAGACCATGATGTTGAAGAGGTGCAGGTCGTTGAAGACGACCCCCCGGGCGTGCACGGCGTCCACGGCCTCGGTCACGAGCCGGTGGATCTTCAGGGCCCAGTCCGTGTAGGCGGCGAGCTCCGCGGGGTCCGGGTCCGCTTCGATGAGCGGGTGCCGGTGGGCGAAGTAGGTGTTGAGGGGCTCGCCCTCCAGGTACTGCATGACCAGGAAGTGGTGGTCCCCGACCGTGAAGGTGCCGTGGACCGCGGGGACGCAGTCCAGCCCGGCGAGGCGTTCGAGCGCCGTCCGCTCCCGGTGCAGCCGGGCCACCGCGTCGGCCCCGTCGGCCGCGAGGCCCGCGAAGGGCCGGCCCTCCTTGAGGACCACCGGCTCACCGGTGCGGGTGTCGCGTCCGGCGTAGACCCCGCCGCCGTTGGAGAAGTGCAGGGCCCGCTCGACCGCGTAGGGAACATCGGTCAGGGTGACCGCGGAGCGGGCGTCGAGGTGCGGTCTGAGGAAGTCGGGCAGGGCGAGCCACGACGGCGGCTGGAACACCGGCCCCCGCGGGTCCGGGACGAGCACCCCGTCCGGATCCTCGATGGCCGGGACCAGTTCGCCGTGCTCGTCGTAGCAGTGCCGCAGGGTGAAGCTGCCGTAGCGCAGGTGCACGGGGCCGGCGCCCCAGCGCAGGTCGCTCAGGATGTACGGACCCGCCTCGCCGGCCAGCAGCGCGTCCAGGTCCTCGGCGATCCGCCGGCACTGCTCCTCGTCGGCCGGGTACACCGTCAGGAACTTGCCGCTGGCCGCCCGGTCGGCGTACTTGGCGTTGCGCAGGTGCAGCAGGTAGCGGCTCGGCACGAACTTGAAGGCGATGCGCCGGTCCGTGCAGTAGGCGTACACCCGTTCAAGCACGGACTCGGCGTTGTCGAGACCGGCGGACACGTGGATCTTCCAGCCCTGGGAGGGCAGTTCGCAGCCGAGGGGGCGCAGGGCGTACCAGTCCCCGCTGCGGTGCGACTGCCACCCCGCAGGTACGGGGGCGAGCGCGGCCCGGTAGTTCTCCTCGACCCGCCGGTAGGGCGCGTCGTAGAACCAGCGGTCTGCGTCGCAGAAGGCGGCGTACCCCTTGTTCACTCCGGTTCCCTCCGTCGGCGGCGGACTTACCGTGTCACCCGTGGCGGGTGCCGCGACAGTCACGCCTGTCACCGAAGGGATGTGCAGTACTCACGCGTCACTTGGAACGCGAGGGCGCGGATGCGGACGCGTTCGGTCGCGGAGCGCCACGCACCGATCAGGAACGATCAGCCCGGCGGTCCCCCCGCCTCGGGGCGGCGGGGACCGGCCCGGCGGGAGCACGGCCCGGCCCCCCGGACGGGCTCCCACGCGCCGGAGCCCGTCCGGGGCGGGCCCCAGCCCGGACGGGCCCCGGCGCCGCCGGTCAGCGGTACCGCTTCAGCTCCCGCCGCGCCAGCGACCGCTGGTGCACCTCGTCCGGACCGTCGGCCAGCCGCAGCGTCCGCGCCGCCGCCCACAGCTCGGCCAGCGGGAAGTCCTGGCTCACCCCGCCCGCGCCGTGCAGCTGCACCGCCTGGTCCAGGATGGACACCACCGCGCGCGGAGTCGCGATCTTGATGGCCTGGATCTCGGTGTGCGCGCCCCGGTTCCCGACCGTGTCCATCAGCCAGGCCGTCTTCAGCACCAGCAGCCGCAGCTGCTCCACCGTCACCCGGGCGTCCGCGATCCAGTTCTGCACGACCCCCTGCGCGGCCAGCGGCTTGCCGAAGGCCGTACGCTCCACCGCGCGCCGGCACATCAACTCGATGGCCCGCTCCGCCATGCCGATCAGCCGCATGCAGTGGTGGATGCGCCCCGGGCCCAGCCGGGCCTGGGCGATGGCGAAGCCGGTGCCCTCCTCGCCGATCAGGTTCCCCGCCGGGACCCGGGCGCCGTCGAAGACCACCTCGGCATGGCCGCCGTGGTCGTGGTCCTCGTACCCGTACACCGTCATCGCCCGCCGGATCTCGACCCCCGGGGCGTCGCGCGGGACCAGCACCATCGACTGCTGGCGGCGCGGGTCGACGCCGTCCGGGTCGGTCTTGCCCATCACGATGAAGACCTTGCACTCCGGGTTCATCGCCCCGGAGATGAACCACTTGCGGCCCGTGACCACGTACTCGTCGCCCGAGCGCTCGATCCGCGTCTCCACGTTGGTGGCGTCCGAGGAGGCGACCTCCGGTTCGGTCATCGCGAAGGCGGACCGGATCTCCCCGGCCAGCAGGGGCTCCAACCACTGCTTCTTCTGCGCCTCGTCGCCGAACTGGGAGAGCAGTTCCATGTTCCCCGTGTCCGGGGCCGCGCAGTTGGTCGCCGTCGGGGCCAGGTGCGGGCTGCGGCCGGTGATCTCGGCCAGCGGTGCGTACTGGAGGTTCGTCAGCCCCGCGCCGTACTCCGCGTCGGGCAGGAAGAGGTTCCACAGGCCCTGGCGGCGCGCCTCGGCCTTCAGCTCGCCGAAGACGGCAGGGGTGTCCCAGGGCGAGGCCAGCCGCGCGCGCTGCTCCGCGGCGACGGGCTCCGCCGGGTAGACGTGCTCCTCCATGAACGCGAGCAGCCGCTCGCGGAGTTCCTCGGTCCGGGCGTCGAATGCGAAGTCCATGAGATGAGTGCCTCAGCCTTTCCGGAGGTCGTTCAGCGTGGTCAGTCCGTGCTCGATGAAGACCGGGACCAGCTCGCCGATCCGGTCGAAGCCGGCCCCGACGGTCTGCCCCAGCGTGTAGCGGTAGTGGATGCCCTCGAGGATCACCGCGAGCTTGAACCAGGCGAAGGCGGTGTACCAGGCGATGGCCGCGGTGTCCCGGCCCGAGCGGGCGGCGTACCGCTCGATCAGCTCGGCCGGGTCCGGGTGACCCGGCGCCCGGCTCGTCGTACTGACGGGCGACTCGGCCAGGCCGAGGTCCGAGCTGTACATCACCAGCAGCCCGAGGTCGGTCAGGGGGTCGCCCAGCGTGGACATCTCCCAGTCCAGGACGGCCCGGATCGAGTCGTCCGGACCGCCGATCAGGACGTTGTCCAGCCGGAAGTCCCCGTGGACCACCGTCGGGGCGGGGGAGCCGGGCAGCGCCCGGCCGAGCGCGGCGTGCAGCTCGTCGATCCCCGCGAGCTCCCGCCCCCGCGAGGCCGCGAGCTGCTTGCCCCAGCGCCGCAGCTGCCGGTCGAGGAACCCCTCGGGGCGGCCGAAGTCGCCCAGGCCCACCGCCCCGGGGTCCACCGCGTGCAGGTCGACCAGGGTGTCGACCAGGCCGAGCACCGCCCGCCGGGTCCGCTCCGGGCCGATCCCGGCCAGCTCGCCGGCCGTCCGGTACGGCACCCCGTCCACGTACTCCATGACGTAGAACGGCGCCCCGAGCACGGACTCGTCCTCACAGAGCAGCACCGTCCCCGGCACCGGTACGGCCGTGCCGTGCAGCGCCGCGATGACCCGGTGCTCGCGCCGCATGTCGTGCGCGGTGGCCAGTACGTGCCCCAGCGGAGGCCGGCGCACCACCCAGCGGGCGGTCCCGTCGGTGATCTCGTACGTGAGGTTCGACCGGCCCCCTTCGATCAGGCGGCCGCGCAGCGCCCCGGTCACGAGTCCCGGCCGCACGGCGTCGAAATGGCCGCGCAGCCGCTCCAGATCGAGGCCCCGGGGGTCGGCTGAGGCTGAGGACATGGTGCGCACCTCCACAGGGAGTGAAGTCGAATCGGTCGGACGGACGACGCCCATCATGCCGACCAGTCGGTATGCCGTCCAGAGCGCGGGCGGAAAGAACCCCCTCCGCCCGCCGGCGCAGACGTCCGCCGCCTCACGCGTGGCAGGGCAGCGGCGTCCCGCCGTTCATCACCGTCATGTCCCGCAGCACGGCCGGGACGTCCAGCGGGACGCCCTCCGGCTCCCCGGCCAGCTCCGCGTACGCCCGGTGCACGTTCGCCACCAGCCGCTCGCTCTCCCGCCAGGCCGCGAACTCGCCCAGATCGGCCCGGCGGGCCGTCTCCAGCGGGGTCAGGCCCTGCGCCCACCCCTCCCGGGCGAGCCCGGCCACGTACCGCAGATAGCGGGCGGTGGCCTCGTACGCCGACCCGTCGGTGAGCGGTCCGTGGCCCGGTACGACGGTCTCCGCGCCGAGCGAGCGCAGCAGCTCCAGGGCCCGCAGCGAGCCGGAGAGGGAGCCCATCGCCAGGAACGGCGTCCCCTCCGCGAAGACCAGGTCCCCGGTGAACACGACCCGCTGCCGGGGCAGCCACACGATCGAGTCCCCGGTGGTGTGGGCGACGCCGGGGTGGATGACCTGCACCTCGGCCTCACCGACGTACAGGGTCATCCGGTCGCTGTAGGTCAGGTCCGGCGGAGTGATCTCTATCGCGCCGAAGTCGGTCGCGGGCCAGATCGCCTCCAGCTGGTGCCCGGCGGCGAGCTGCTCCGACCGCGCGTTGTCGTGCCCGAGGACCAGCGCCTCGGGGGCGAAGACGCCGTTGCCGTACGTGTGGTCGCCGTGGTGGTGGGTGTTGACCACCGTGCGCGGCGGCGCGGCGCCCGCCGCCGCGACCGCCGCGCGCAGGGCGAGCGCCCGGCGCTCGGTGGCGGCGGTGTCGACCAGCAGGGTCCGTCCGCCGCCGGTCACGAAGCCGGCGTTGTTCAGGCACCAGCCCCCGTCCGGCTGGACGTAGGCGTACACCCCGGCCGCGGGCTGGACGAGGTACGGCTCCGCAACGGTCATCTGCGCTCTCCCCGGGTCGCTCCGACAGGAGGTCAGCATCCTGCCAGGCGGCGCGGGGCCGGGGGAGGGCGGTCTCCCGGGGCGGAGCCGGGGGTGGGAGCCGGGGGTGGGGCCGGGGCGGGGAGCCCCGGGGCCGCTCCGTCAGTGGTCGTCGTAGTGGCCGTCGTGCTCGGCGTGCCGGTGGCCGTCGTGCACGTAGTCGACGTGGTCCCCGTGCGGCACCGCCTCGTGCCCGCAGTCCGTGCCGTGGGCGTGCGGGTGGCCGTCGTGGGCGGTGTGCCCGGCCGGCTCGCACTCGTCCCAGTGCCCGGCGTGCTCCCGGTGGAGATGGCCGTCGTGCGCGTAGTCGACGTGGTCGCCGTGGGGGACCGCGCGGTGGCCGCAGTCCGTGCCGTGGGTGTGCTCGTGCGTAGGGTGCTCGTGGTGCAGGGTCGTCATGCCGCCGAGGCTAGTCCGGATCACCCGAAACCACCCGTTGTGTCCCGGCGGCACGAAAAAGCCCGATCATCGGACCACGGCCCCTTGCGGCCGCCCGCGGCGGTCCGCGGCGGAGGGCGGCACCCCTCCCGGCCCGGTCAGTCGGACGCCGGCAGCAGGAGCAGCGCCGTCCCGAAGGCCGCCAGCGCCACCGTGCAGGCCACCGTGGCCACCGCCGTGCCGGGCCCGAGCCCCGGCGGCCGGGCCGTCGCCAGCTCCCGCATCCGCCGGTGCGCCACCCACAGGAACGCCAGCCAGACCAGCACGATCACCGCCGCTCCGATCGCGTCCGCGGGCGTACCGGACCCGCGCGAGGCCTGCCGCAGCCCCAGCACCGCCGCCACCGAGCAGGCCAGCGTCGTGCGCCGCCACGCGAGCCGGGTCCGCTCCGGCTGCAGACCGGCGTCGCGGGTCGCCCCGGAGCCGGCTCCGGAGCCGGAACCGGATTCAGCTCCGGAGCCGGTGCCGGAGTGCGCGCCGCTCACTGCCCCTTCGTCCAGCCCAGCAGCACGACCACCATCATCGTGACCGCCACCAGCCCCACCCCCGCGGACAGCACCACCGGGAACCGCGACAGCGGCAGGTCCTCCCCGCGCCGCATCGCCCGCTCGCACCGCACCCAGTGGTTCACCGCCCGCACCGCGCAGGCCGCGCCGACCGCGAGCAGCGCCAGCGCCATCCCGACCCGGACCGCCCACCGCAGGTCCGGCAGGAACTGGTCCACCGCGAAACCGCCGCCCACCAGGGCGAGCGCGGTCCGGATCCAGGCGAGGAAGGTCCGCTCGTTGGCCAGCGAGAAGCGGTAGTCGGGGGTCTCGCCCTCGTCCCTCAGCCGCTCGGGTGCGAACCAGAGGCGCATGTCCCTGACGAAGTCGATCACCCGGCCAATCTACTGGCCGGCCCCCCGGAACTCCCGCAGCCTGCGGTACGCCTCCAGCCCGTCCGGGACCCACGGCCAGCTCCCGTCCGCCACCCGCCGCTCCAGTTCCCGCTCCGGGAGCCAGGCGTGCCAGTCCACCTCCGAGGCCTGCGGGTCGACCGGCAGCTCGCACCGCACCTCGTGCACGTACGACCACCACGCCCCGCCCGGACCCTCGTACAGGAACTTGAACAGCGCTACGGGCTGCGGCAGCCCCCGCACCCCGAGCTCCTCCTGCGCCTCCCGCAGGGCGGCCTGCGCGTAGTCCTCGCCGGCGCCGAGCACCCCGCCCACGAACATGTCGTAGTGCGCGGGGAAGACCAGCTTCGACGCCGTCCGGCGGTGCACGAAGACCCGCCCCGCCGCGTCCCGGGCCCGCACGAACACGCACCGGTGGATCAGCCCGCGGGCGTACACCTCGCCCCGCGGCGCCCGCCCGGTCACCCGGTCGTCCCGGTCCACCACGTCCAGTACTTCATCAGCGGCACTCATGCGGTCCATCCCATCACCCCTGTTGACGGGTTACCCGTCCGTAGCCAAGGATCGCCCCACCACCGACGGAGGACGGGTTCCGCATGACGTACGACGCAGACGTGATCGTGATCGGCGCCGGGCTCGCGGGCCTGGTGGCCACCGCCGAGCTCGTCGACGCCGGCCGCAAGGTGATCCTGCTCGACCAGGAGCCCGAGCAGTCGCTCGGCGGCCAGGCGCACTGGTCCTTCGGCGGCCTGTTCTTCGTGGACTCGCCCGAGCAGCGCCGCATGCGGATCAAGGACAACCGCGACCTCGCCCTCCAGGACTGGCTGGGCACCGCCGGGTTCGACCGCGAGGAGGACGCCTGGCCGCGGCGCTGGGCCGAGGCGTACGTCGACTTCGCGGCCGGCGAGAAGCGCTCCTGGCTGCACCGGCAGGGCGTCCGCTTCTTCCCCGTCGTCGGCTGGGCGGAGCGCGGCGGCTACGACGCCAACGGCCACGGGAACTCCGTCCCCCGCTTCCACATCACCTGGGGCACCGGCCCCGGCCTGGTCGAGCCCTTCGAGCGCCGGGTCCGGGCCGGGGTCGCGCGCGGCCTGGTCCAGCTGAAGTTCCGCCACCGCGTCACCGGCCTCTCCCGCACGGCAGGCTCCGTGGACACCGTCACCGGCGAGGTCCTGGAGCCCTCCGACGCCGTACGGGGCACCGCGAGCGGCCGCGCGGCCACCGGCACCTTCTCCCTGCGGGCCCAGGCCGTCATCGTGACCAGCGGCGGCATCGGCGGCAACCACGACCTGGTCCGCGCCCAGTGGCCCGCGCGCCTCGGCACCCCGCCGCAGCGGATGCTGTCCGGGGTCCCGGCGCACGTGGACGGCCTGATGCTGGGGATCACGGAGGCCGCGGGCGCCAGCCACATCAACAAGGACCGGATGTGGCACTACACCGAGGGCATCGAGAACTGGAACCCCATCTGGTCCCGGCACGGCATCCGCATCCTGCCCGGCCCGTCCTCGCTCTGGCTGGACGCCACCGGCCGGCGGCTGCCCGTGCCGCTCTTCCCCGGCTTCGACACCCTCGGCACCCTCGACCACATCATGAAGACCGGCCACGACCACACCTGGTTCGTGCTGAACCAGCGCATCATCGGCAAGGAGTTCGGGCTGTCCGGCTCCGAGCAGAACCCCGACCTCACGGGCAAGTCGGTCCGCCAGGTCATCGACCGGGCGCGCCAGGCCGTCCCGGGGCCCGTCAAGGCGTTCATGGACAACGGCGCGGACTTCGTCGTGGAGCGGGACCTGTCGGCCCTGGTGCGCGGGATGAACGCGGTGACCGAGGAGGACCTCCTGGACGAGGCCACCGTGCGCGACCAGATCGTGGCCCGGGACCGGGAGATCGCCAACCCGTTCACCAAGGACCTCCAGGTGATGTCCATCCACGGGGCCCGCAGGTACCTCGGCGACAAGCTGATCCGCACCGCGGCCCCGCACCGCATCCTGGACCCGGCCGCCGGACCGCTGATCGCCGTCCGGCTCTCGATCCTGACCCGCAAGTCGCTCGGCGGCCTGGAGACCGACCTGTCCTCGCGCGTCCTGACGACCGCGGGCGAACCCCTGCCGGGGGTCTACGCGGCGGGCGAGGCGGCGGGCTTCGGCGGCGGCGGCGTCCACGGCTACCGGGCGTTGGAGGGCACCTTCCTCGGCGGCTGCGTCTTCTCCGGCCGAGCGGCCGGCCGCGCCGCCGCCAAGGCGGTCGCCTGACCCGCCCCGCCGGGACCCGCCGGGACCCGGCGGCCCGGCTTGCCCCGGCTGGGGCCCGGCTGGGGCCCGCCGCCCCGGCCGGCCCCGCTGCCCCGGCCGGCCCCGCTGCCC
>NZ_JBHXSC010000036.1:0-71636 GCF_042716505.1 Streptomyces sp. NPDC058674 | reverse complement strand
GGTTCACGGTGTGACCGAAGGCCCGCAGTTCAGCGTGGACTCGGCGCACTCCGTACGTCCCGCGGTGACCGGCGTGGATCTCACGGATCTCCGCAACCAAGGCATCGTCGGCCGCCCGGCGAACCTGGCGGGCTCCTGCCCCGCCGAGCCACCGGTAGTAGCCCGAGCGCGAGACGCCCAGGACCCGGCATATCCGCTGCACGCCGAACTCGGCGCGGTAGGCGGAGATGAAGTCCCAGCGGCCGGTCATGCCCTCATCTCCTTCGCGAAATACTGGGCCGCCCGCCGCAGGATCTCCCGCTCGAGCTCCCACTTCTTCTCCGCCTTGCGCAGCCGGCCCAGCTCGGCCCGCAGCCGGACGATCTCCTCGTCCCGGCTCTCCGACGCGGCCTCGCCGCTACTCGCCCGGCCGGCCTGCTCGTCGGCCTGCCGGACCCAGCTCCGCAGCGTCTCGCCGGTCACCCCGACATCCGCCGCCACCGCCGAGTAGGTACGCCTGCCGGCCGCGGCTCGATACAGCGCCACAGCGTCGTTCCTGAACTCCTCCGGATACGGAGACCTACGTCCCACCAGGACACCTTTCCTCGGACCCTCAAGATCCATTGTCGAGTGTCCACACCAAAGGGGTCATCTCACCTGCTCGTCGAACGTGTCGTCTCCGGCCGTCCGGTCGCCCATGTCGCCGCCGAGATGGGCATATCGCGGGCCACGGCCCACAAGTGGATGCGGCGGTGGCGGGCCGAGGGCCCGGCCGGGTTGCACGACCGGTCCAGCCGACCGCGCACGACCCCGCACCGGACTCCAGCCGATATCGAGGCCCGGGTGTGTGACCTGCGGCGGACCCGCAAACTCGGCCCCGCCCGGATCGGCCCGGTCCTGGGCTTGCCCGCCTCGACCGTCCACCGGATCCTGACCCGCCACGGTCTCAGCCGGCTCGCCTGGCTCGACCGTCCGACCGGCTCCGTGATCCGCCGCTACGAACGCGACCGTCCCGGTGAACTCATTCACGTCGACGTGAAGAAGCTCGGCAGGATCCCGGACGGCGGCGGACACCGCGTCCTGGGCCGTGGCGCGGGCCGGCCGATCCGTGGCATGGGTTTCGACTACATCCACTCCGCGGTCGACGACCACTCCCGCCTCGCCTACAGCGAGGTTCACGCCGACGAGAAGGTCGCGACCTGCGCAGACTTCCTTGCCCGCGCGGCCGCATTCTTCCACCACCACGGCATCAGCCGTATCGAACGGGTCCTGACCGACAACGCGTGGGCCTACCGCAAGGGCTTGGCCTGGAAGAGCGTTCTCGCGGACCTCGGCGCCACCGGCAAGCTCACCCGCGCCTACCGGCCCCAAACCAACGGCAAAGTCGAACGCTTCAACCGCACCTTGCTCGACGAATGGGCCTATCTGCGGCCCTACACCTCCAACGACGAGCGGACAGCGGCCCTGGCAGACTTCTCGCACACCTACAACCACCACCGCTGCCACACCGCACTGGGCGGACACCCGCCATCAGCCGAGTCAACAACGCTGCGGGTCAGTACACCTAGCCGGTCTCTTCCGGACTCGCCGCCGGGCCGCCGGGCCGTCTATGCCGCGGTCGTCCACCCGCGGGCCCGGGCCTGGCGGCGCAGCTCCGGCGCGGCCGCCCGGGAGCGGCCCGGCGCCGCCCAATAGGGGTGGGTGTGGAGCAGTCCGGACAGCAGGATCAGGCGCCGGCGGAGCGAGGTCGTGCCCGCTCCGGCGGGCGCCTGGGCGAGTGCCTCGTAGGTGCGCAGCCACCCGGCCTGGAGCGCCAGCAGGTCGTCGGGGAAGCGGAACGGTTCCATGCACTTATTAAAACACGTGTTCGAACGCGAGGTCGGGTCACCCTCCTGACCTGGCCGACGGTGAGGGCGCTCAAGTACGGTCACCGGAAAGAGTCGACGTAGAACACGGAGAAGGAGACCCGGCATGGGTGCGCACGCGGCCGCAGGGGCGGAACCGGAGATCGAGATAGGTGCGGAGGCCATCGTGGTCCGGCCGAGCGGAGAGCTGGACGTGGACCAGGCGCCGGCCCTGCGCACCGCGCTCCTGTCGGCCTTGGCCCACGCCGGAGGGCCCACCGAGGTGGTGGTCGACCTCAGCGGGGTGGAGTTCTGCGACTCCTCCGGACTGAACGTGCTCATCCGCGCGCGGCTCGTCGCCGAGGAATCGGGCCGCGGCATCCGCCTGGCCGCACCGAACGCCCAGATGGCCCGACTCCTGGACGTCACGGGCGTCGGTACGACGTTCGTCGTCGACCCCGACGCTCCCTGACGGCAGCGCCCCGTGGCGGCCCCGTCCGCACGGGGCGGCGGCAGGCGGGCGCCCGTCCCGGGGCCGGCGGCGGCGACGCCCGCACGCGTGGGAGTCCGGGCCGCGGGCAGGGGTGACGCATGACGACGATGATCGGCGCCTTCGTGCTCGGTACTCCCGATCCACCCGCCTTGGCCGACTTCTACAGGGCCCTGCTGGGCTGGGAAGAGGTCGAACGCGACCCGCAGTGGGTCCGCCTCCGCGCCCCGGAACGGGAACGCCCCGGCCTCAGCTTCCAACTGGAGCGCGACCATACGCCCCCGGTGTGGCCGCAGCGCCCCGGCGCCCAGCAGATGCAGGCGCACCTGGACATCCAGGTCGACGACTTGGCCGCGGAGACCGAGCGCGCCCGCGCCCTGGGGGCGACGCTGGAGGAACACCAGCCACAGGAGGGCGTGCGCGTCCTCCGAGACCCGCACGGCCATCCGTTCTGCCTCTTCCTCCCGGGCGGCTGACCGCCTCGTACGACGGCCGCACCGAACCGTGGTGCGGCCGCCGCACGAGCAGGGGCGGCCGTCGCGGAGTCAGTGGTCAAGGGCGCTCTTGAGCTGCTGCTTGTTCATCGTGGAGCGCCCGTCGATACCCCGCTTCCTCGCCTCCTGGTAGAGCTCTTCCTTGGTCCGTTCGGAGGAGCCGCCGCCCTGCCGGGACCTCTCGCCGCCGCGTTGCGAGGCGGACGTGCCCTGAGTGGACTCCCGGCTGGAGGTCTTGCTCTCTCCGGCCTGGGCCCGCTCCTTGTTCACCGTGCGGGACGCCATCTCCTTGGCGCGGCTCTCGGACATGCCGCGCTTCTCGCCGGACTCTTTGACGTGCTCGTACTGGCGCTCGCGCTTGGGGCTGGATCCTCGGGGCATGACGTGACCTGCTTTCGCCGGTGGGGCTGGATTCACGATCATGCTGCGCGCACCCGGGTGGGTCCGCATCTCACGCGGGCCGGACGGGTAGTCGAAGGCGGCGGCCGGGCCGGTCGGGCGGCCCTCGGGCAATCGGCGCCGGAGGCGCCCCGCCCACCCGAAGCCCGTCGAAAACACATTCGGTTGCATGAGTGCGCGGAGCGGGGGCAACCGGGGAATTTCCATTGTCCAATCCGCCCTCCCTCCACCCTCCGAGAAAAATGAAGTCCCGGCGTGTGAGGCAATTCTGACGGGGCAGGCGCTTTTCAACGAGGCGGCGCCGCCGGGTGATTCCGGCGGAGAGCGGCCATCGAATTCACCTGTTATGGAGGGGACTTCGTATGACTGAGAACGTGTGGGGCTACCGTGAGACGTCCGGCCGTCTGGCCGGCGCGGATCTGACGGGCTACAAGGTCGAGGCGACGGACGGCTCCATCGGCAAGGTCGACAAGCATTCCGACGAGGTCGGTTCCGCGTACATCGTGGTCGACACCGGTCCGTGGATCTTCGGCAAGGAAGTCCTGCTGCCCGCCGGCACGATCAGCCGGATCGACGCGGACGACGAGAAGGTCTACGTCGACCGGACGAAGGAGCAGATCAAGAACGCTCCGGAATTCGACAAGGAAAAGCACCTCGGCAACGAGGACTACCACCGCCAGGTCGGCGGCTACTACGACGGTCCGCACCGCGTCTGACCGGCGCGCACCCGCGGGGCCCCGGGCGGGGGCGGCAGCCACTGCTGCCGCCCCTGCCCGCAGTCATGTCATGCCCCGGGCCGGATGATCGGCGGGTGTGCGCGCGGAAGGGCATCGGGTGGAGAGAAAGGCGGTGAGCCAGGGATGTTCCGGTCCAAGGCTGCTTTGAGGAGTGAGGACGCCCGGCGGATCGCCCGGCACGTCCTGGTGTACGAACGGGCCGAGGCCCTGTTGGACGACGTGCTGCTGGTCGTCTCGGAGCTGGTCTCCAACGCGGTCCGTCATGCCGGCGGTGTCACGGGCTTCCGGGTGCGGCGCGATGCGGGCGCCATCGTCGTCGAGGTCGCCGACGGGTCCCCCCGGCGCCCCCGCTCGCCCGACGCCCCGGCGCACGCGCCGGGCGGCTTCGGCTGGATGCTGGTCAACCGCCTCGCGGAGCGCACGGAGGTCCACTCCCGGCCCGACGGCAAGACCATCGCGGCGTTCCTCCCCCTCCCGGCGCCTGCCGCCGCCACCTGAGCAGCCCTCTGTGGCCGGGCCGGACCCCATCACTCCGGCGGTGTCGCGTCGCCGCCTGGTCTACGCTGCTCCGCATGATCGCCAAGCTGCAGTGTGTGGTGCTGGACTGTGCTGATGTGCTCCCGCTCGCCCGGTTCTACCGATCGCTTCTCGGCGGTGAGGTGAACCGTCCGGACCCGCGGTGGACGCTCGACGACGACTGGGCGACCCTCCACACCGACACCGGGCTGGTGCTCGCCTTCCAACGTGCGGCAGACCATCGACCGCCGCAGTGGCCGGACCCCGCTCGGCCCCAGCAGTTCCACCTCGACCTTGGGGTGGCAGACCTCGATCAGGCCCAGGAAGGGGCCCTCGGACTGGGTGCCTCGCTGCTCGACGCGGGGGAGCAGGCGCGCGGTTGGCGGGTCTACGCCGACCCGGCGGGCCACCCGTTCTGTCTCGTTCGGGAGTGACTCGCGCCTGACGGGGCCCTCATGGACGCGGTCATGGATGCGGCCGTCGATGATCGCCGCAAGCCGGCGGCGTTCGGCCGGTCCGGGCACGGCCGCGTCTCCCGTGCCGGCGGCCCCTCGGGCCGCTGTCGGCCGCCACCGCTCGCACCCCGCGCGGGCCGGGTGGGCCGGGAGGAGACTGGGAGGGCGGGACGGGGGACAGCTCGGGGATTCTCGGGACGGTGGGAAACCACAGTCGTGGAGGAATCATGACGGCGACCACGCGTGACCAGGCCCCCGTGGCCATCGCCGGCGACGGCGTGGAGTTGCGTCTGCAGGAGATCGGCGGCGGGTTCTCCGTCGCCTTCATGCGCCTGTCTCAGGGGATGGAGATGGCTCCGGCGCTCAAAGGGCTGCCGGACGACCTGTGCCCGTGCCCGCACTGGGGTTACCTGCTGAAGGGCACGCTCAGGATGCACACCAAGGAGGGCACGCGGGACTACACCGCGGGAGAGGCCTTCTACTGGGCGCCCGGCCATGCCCCGGAAGCGGTCGAGGACGTGGAGTACGTGGACTTCTCGCCGACCGAGGAGTTCCGCACGGTGATCGACCACGTGACCTCCGCCTCCCAGCAGGGCTGCCCCCCGCGAGGCGCCTCCCCGACGGCCCGCGTGGCGCCGATGCCGTCGCCGGGCCCCCTCGGGCGCGGCGCGCCCTGTGCTGCCGCGGACCCATGGGTCGGTGATGCGCACTGGGCCGTGCCGACATCTTGACGCGGCCCTACCGTGCGCCTTGAATCAAGTAGTGAACAAAGGGGCCCGGACTGAATGCCTCCGCGTTCACTCCCTGGCGGCGGATTGTCATGGGCATGTCCCCGCATGTCCCCGCACGTCACTGATGTGTCGCCCCGATGACCCCCATGCCTGTCCCCCCACACCCGAAGCGATGTGATGATGACCGTGCACCCCACCTGGCACCGGCGCGTACTCTTATGCGCCCTCGCCCTCGTCTGCTGGGGCGGTCTGGCCGCGCCCGCCACCGGCGCCACCGATCCCGCCCCCGCCGCACCGGCCGCGGCCGCCGCGGCCGTGACCTTCTCCGACGACTTCGACGGACCGGCGGGAGCTGCCGTCGACGCCGGCAAATGGCAGATCGAGACCGGTGACAACGTCAACAACCACGAGCGCCAGTACTACACGGCGGGCAACCGCAACGCCGCCCTCGACGGTCAGGGCCACCTGGTCATCACCGCCCGCCGGGAGAACCCGGCCAACTACACGTGCTGGTACGGCCGCTGCGAGTACACGTCCGCCCGACTCAACACCGCGGGCCGCTTCACGCAGACGTACGGTCACGTGGAGGCGCGGCTCAAGGTGCCGCGGGGCCAGGGCATGTGGCCCGCCTTCTGGATGCTCGGCAACGACATCGGCCAGGTCGGCTGGCCGAACTCCGGCGAGATCGACGTGATGGAGAACGTCGGATTCGAACCGTCGACCGTGCACGGCACCCTCCACGGGCCCGGCTACTCCGGTGCCGGCGGCATCGGGGCGGCGTACTCCCTCCCGGGCGGCCAGGCCTTCGCCGACGCCTTCCACACGTTCGCCGTCGACTGGGCCCCCGACTCCGTCACCTGGTCCGTCGACGGCGTCGTCTACCAGCGGCGGACCCCCGCCGACCTGGGCGGGCGCAGCTGGGCCTTCAACAAGCCGTTCTTCCTGATCCTCAACCTCGCGGTCGGCGGCTACTGGCCGGGCGACCCCGACGGCAGCACGGCCTTCCCCCAGCAGCTGGTGGTCGACCACGTCCGCGTCACCTCGTACGACGGCGGCGCCGGCAACCGGACCGGCCAGATCAGCGGGCTCGCCGGCAAGTGCGTCGACGTGGCCGGAGCCAATCCTGCCAACGGCACCCCGGTCCAGCTGTACGACTGCAACGGCACCGGCGCCCAGCGGTGGACCCTCGGCTCCGACGGGACCGTGCGGGCGCTCGGCAAGTGCCTCGACGTCGCGAGCGGCGGCACCGCCGACGGGTCCCCGGTCCAGCTCTACGACTGCAACGGGACCGGCGCCCAGCGCTGGGTGGTCTCCGGGGCCCGCGACATCGTGAACCCGCAGGCGAACAAGTGCCTCGACGTGGCCGGCGGGAACTCCGCCAACGGAACGCGGCTGCAGTTGTGGACCTGCACCGGGGCCGCCCAGCAGAAGTGGACGGCCCCCGCGGGCTGACCCGGCCCGTACCCCGGCGGGCCGACCCGGGGTCCGGCGCGGCTCCCGTACCGTCGGGCCGCCCGCTCCGCCGTGCGCGGGGCGGGCGGCGGAGCCGGCGGGCCGACCGGAACCGGCCGGACGCGGGGTCCGCCGACCCCGAAGACCCGGACGTACCTCAGGGACGCTGCGAGGCGGAGGACAAGGCGGTGGGCTCGACGCCGGAGAGCTCGACGATCCGGTGCGCCGGGACACCGGCGGCGACGGCCCGGCGCAGCAGGGCGTCGCGATTCTCCTCGCTGTCACGGAAGGCGAGGAGGTCCTCCTCGACGCTCGCCACGGAGTCCGTGGCCGCGGCCCGGCGGACGCCCTCCAGCTCCTCCGTGGACAGCGGGACCGGGAGCCGCTCGGCGTCGTCCGGAATCAAACCGGTCTGCTCCGGGGGCACCACGCGCACGCTCGGGGACGCGGACGTCACGCCCTGGGCGGAGAACCAGGCCTGCACGGCCGGCGTCTCCAGGCACTCCAGCTCTCCTACGAGGGCCAATGGAGTTCCCTGCCAGCCGGACACGCCATGGGCGAGGAAAAGGTAAGCGTCATCGGTCATCGGGGTCACTCTCCTGGCACACCGTGGCTACAGCTGATCGCCGGGCTCATACCCGATCTTTCCGAAAGCAAGCCGGCCGGACACCCGGACGGACGCAGCGTCAGCCATCCGCACGCCGCCGGACATCGGCCGCGGTACCCCCAGCACTAGCCGCGGGGCCCCCTGGTCGCTTCGGCGCGACGGAAGGCCTCGTCGCAGGTCCGGCCGGAGCGGGTCGCCACCAGCGAGAGGGTGTCGACGAGGCCGCCGTTGGTGAACCGCAGGCGCCAGGAGCCGCTGGTCAGCGCCACCGCCGGAGCGGGTTCGCCGAGCCGTGCCGTGACCCGCCAGCCGCGTTCCTCCAAGGCGGTTTCGAGGGCCGCCAGTCGGGCGCCGTCCGCGGGACCGTCGCCCGTCCAGTCCGCGATGCAGCCGGCGAGCACCCCCTCCTCGACGGGGGAGGCGGCGCCGGGGGTCAGCCCGGCGGCGGCCGCGGCGGCGGCGAGCTCCGCCGCGACCGTGCCGTGCGAGGGGTCCTTTCCGGCGCGGGCCGGGGCCTGCGCGCCCGCCGGCTCCCGGACCCACTCGTCCCCGCCGTCCTCCTCGGCCGACGCCAGGACGGCCCCGCCGGCGCCGAGGGCGCCCGCGAGCGCCACGACCCCTGCGGCTGCCACCCACACGGCCCCGCCCCTGCTCATGCTCATGCCCGTCCCCCGCACCCCTGTGACCTGCCCGTCGGGGCGTCGTGCCCCGGCGGCAGGTCACAGGCTAAGGGGTGGGCCCGACCGTGACTGACCCTGCCGGGCTCCGCCGACCCAGTGGCGCGGCGGCGAGGCGGCGCCGGTGGCCGCCGGGTCCGGGCCACCCGGTCGCGGCCCGCCGGCCCGTCGGGGCGTCAACCCGCATCGGCGGTGCACGGCGTTCCCGAACGCGATCAGCCGCCGGCCGCCCACAGCGATGACGTACTCGGGTCCCCGACGGCGTGGCCGGGACACCCCTGCGCGGAGACCGAGCGGGCGGCGTGGAGGGGGCGAACGGGCGCCCGCTCCGATGCCCTCGGGGCGGCGACCGAGCGGGACCGGGCTGCGCGGGGCCGGGCAGCGCGGCGGTGCGCCCCCCGAACCGCCGCCGGGCGGGGCCTCGCGCGGGCGGCGCATTGGAGTGGCCCGCTCCGCCGCGGAGGGCGTGGCTCCCGTCCGGTCCGCACCCACTGCCTAGGGTCGGCGGGACCAGGCCGGTGTGCGGTACCGCCGGCCGTACCGGAACAGGCGGGTGAATCGTGGAACGCATCACGGCCGAATCCCAGGCACACGAAGCACCGGCACCGGCACCGGCCGACCGGACCAGGCGGCGGCTGCCCCGGCGCCTCGCCGCCCTGACGGGGCTGCTGCTCCTGTGCGCGCTGCCCGCGCGACCGGTGGGCGCCGCCCCGCTCCACGAGGTACGCCCGGACACCGGCCCGCCGCTGTACGTGTCCGACTACGGCAACGACCGCGTGGTGGCCCTGGACACCGACGGCAGCGACCAGACCACCGTCTCCCTCGACGGTCTGGTACGGCCGACGGGCCTGGCGTGGGACCGGGCGGGCAGCCTCTACGCCTCCGACACCGGCAACAACCGCGTGGTGCGGCTGCCCCCGGCGGGCAGCGGGCAGTCCACTGTCCCCACCGACGGCCTCTCGCGCCCCCTGGGCCTCGCCGTCGACGCCGCCGGCAGCCTCTACATCGCCGACAGCTTCAACGACCGCGTCGTGAAGGTGCGCCCCGACGGCGGCGGCCAGACCACCGTCCCCACCACCGGGCTATTGCACCCCTGGGGCCTGGCGCTGGAGTCCGACGGGGACCTGTACATCTCCGACTTCGTCAACGACCGCGTCGTGAAGGTACCCGGCGACGGGAGCGGGCAGTCCACCGTCCCCACCACCGGCCTCTCGCAGCCCACCGGACTGGCCCTGAGCGCCACCGGAGACCTCTACGTCTCCGACAGCGGCAACGACCGCGTGGTGAAGATCGCCGCCGGCACGGGTGCGCAGACCACCGTTCCCACCACCGGGCTGAGCAACCCGCTCGGCCTCGCCCTCGACCACCGGGGCAACCTCTACGTGGCCGACGGCTTCAACAACCGCGTCCTGCGCGTCCGCCCCGCCGACGGGGCGCAGACCACCGTGAACTCCACCGGCCTCAACACCCCCACGGGCCTCGCCTTTCCCCCGCGCGGGAACCGCCCCCCGGGTCGGATCCCGCAGACCGGCCCGGCGCGGTAGCCCCGGCCTCCTCACCGGCGTACCAGGCCGGGTACGGGCAATCCTCCTCGGTGAGCCGGCGGACGGCCGGGCCCGCCGGCGGCTCGGGCCGCACGGCCACTGCGCGCATCCGCGTCCGCCCCCGTACGGGATGTCGGCGAACGCTCCCGCTCCGCCGGTGAGCCGGACCGTCACCCGCCGCGCGCCGTGTTCGGAGCACCACCGCTCCGCCCCCACGCGCCCCCGCGGGGCGTGAGGGCCAGCCGTCAGGTCGGCCGGTTCGTCGCGTACAGCCGGGTGCGCAGGTGCAACAGGGCCTCGTGGTCGGCGATGTCGGCCAAGCCGGCCAGCAGACGACCGGTGAGGGCGTCGTCCCCCGCCCCGACCGCCCGTACGATCGCCTCGACCAGCACCCGTACCGCCGCGGACGGGCCCGCAGGGGCGGCCGGGGCCCGGACACGGCCGAACCGGGCCGCGGAATCCGGCCCTTCGGGCCTCGTCCCCGGTGCGACCCGCACCCCGCCGGACGTGCCGCGCTCCGTTCCGGCGCCCGCCCTGTACCCGCTCGCCTCGGTCATACCCCGATCATGGTCGCGTGCCCGGTCGGCCAAACGCGTCGGCGCCGTACGTCAGCCCCCTGTCCGTAGCGGCGCGGGAGCGGTCCGGGGCAGCAGGAGCGGGGTGCCCAGAAGCAGGACCCCGGCGATCGCGGTCGCGGCGCGGGGACCGGTCACCGCGGCCAGCAGGCCGCACAGGGCGGTCAGGGCCGCGATGGTGAGCCTGCTCGTCACCGACCACGCCGACAGGATGCGCACGACGCGGTCCGGCGCGCTCTCGGTGAGCCGGCAGGTCGCCAGGAGCGGGGTGTACACGCCCATGCAGGTGATCAGCGCGAACTCCAGGACCATCACCAGCGCCAAGCCGGCGGCGCCCGGTCCCACGAAGGCCAGCCCGAGCGACCAGCACACCCGCAGGGTCCCGGCGGTGACCAGGACCCTGTGCTGCCCGTACCGCGCGACGAGCGGGCCGGCCGCCCGGGAACCGACGAGGCCGCCGATGCAGGGCAGCGCGAAGGCGAGGCCGTACTGCCAGGGCGCGAATCCGAGGTCGCCGAGCATGAGGACGGCCAGGAGCGGGGAGGTCGCCATGATGAGGCCGTTGACCAGGACCGTGTGCAGGAACAGCGGGCGCAGCACCGGGTGCCCCAGGATGTACCGCCACCCGTCGGCGAGGTCCCGGGCGCGCGGCCGCGGCGCTCCGGCCCGAGCGGGGCGCGGCTCGCCTCCGCCGATCGCGAGGACGCCCGCTGCCGAGAGGAGGTGGCTGACGGCGTTCGCCGCCACGCCCATCACCGGTCCCAGCAGGCCGATGGCGGCTCCGCCGAGAGGCGGCCCGAGCATGGTGGCGGTCCAGGTGGTCGACTCGAACCGCCCGTTGGCGACCAGCAGGTCCTCCGGCCGCACGAGCGCCTTCAGGCACGCGCCCCCCGCCGCGGTGAACGCGATGTCGGCCGCGCCGACGACCACCGACACCAGCAGGAGCTGGGGGAAGCCGAGCACGCCCAGCGCGAAGGCGGCCGGGACGCTCATCAGCGCCGCGAACCGGACCAGGTCCATCGCGACCATCACGGGCCGCTTGCGGCGGAATTCGACCCACGGGCCGAGCGGCACCGCCACCACCGCACCGACCGCCGCACCGGCGGCGGCCAGCGCCGACACCTCGGCCGCCCCGGCGTGCAGGACGAGGATCGCGATCAGCGCGAACGCGTCGAACGCCAGCCACGTACCGAAGACGCTGACCCCGTAGGAGGCCCAGAGCCACCCGAACGGTCGCCCCAGCGAACGCCTTGCCACCATGCCCCGGACACCCTCGCACTCCCCGCCGGACGACCTGCCGTGTGCCGTCGCCATCGAAGCGGCGGACCGGTCCGCCGGTCGGAAACCTAGCGGCTGCCACTGACAACCACGTCCGGTCCGGCTACCGGCCTGCTCCGGCGGCGGGGGCCAGCGGAATCCGGACGACCATGCGGGCGCCGCGGGACGCGGGTTCCGCGCTCACCCAGCCCCCGTGATGGGCGGCCAGGTCGCGGGCGATGGCCAGCCCCAGGCCCGTTCCGCCGTGATCGCGGCTGCGGGCGTCGTCGAGCCGGGTGAACCGCTCGAAGACGCGCTCCCGCTCGTCCGGCGGGATGCCGGGGCCGTCGTCGATCACGTACAGCACGGCGGTCGGCGCGTGGGGCCGGCCGGCGGTCCGCAGCACGACGGCGACCTGCGTGGCGGCGAACCGCTGCGCGTTGTCGAGGAGGTTGGTGACGATCCGGGCCAGCCACAGGGCGTTGCCGGTCACCAGGACCCCGGCAGCGAGTTCGGCGCCGACGGGAACCCGGTCGCCGACCCGGACCGCGACCGTGTCCCGGACCAGGGCGCCGAGGTCCAGCGGGACGGCCGGGACGGGCTGGGCGGCGTCGATCCGGGCGAGCAGCAGCAGATCGGCGGCGAGCTGCTGGAGCCGTTCGATGTCCTCCAGCGCACCGCCGATCAGCTCGGGCCACAGATCCGGGTCCCGGACGGCCAGAGCCACCTCCAGTTGCGTGCGCAGCACGGTGATGGGGCTGCGGAGTTCGTGCGAGGCGTCGGCGATGAACTGCCGCTGGCGGATCCCGGAGGCCTCCAGGCGGTCCAGGGTGGCGTTCATCGTCTCGGCCAGGCTGGCCACCTCGTCGCGGGTGTGCGGCACGGGGACCCGGCGGTGCAGGTCCCGGTCGGAGATCCCAGCGACCTCGGCGCGGATCTCCTCGACGGGGCGCAGCGCCCGGCCGGTGACGCGCCAGGTGACGAGGGCCACGGTGGCGAGGAGGAGCGGCATGCCGATCGCGAGCGCCGCGGTGGTGGTGTCGTCGGCGGCGTCCGCACCGCGCAGGGAGGCACCCGCGTAGACGGTGACGATGCCGTCCGGGGTGTCGGTGACGACCTGGACGACCCGCAGGCGGTGCTCGCCGTCGACCGGCCGGACCTTCCAGGTGTGCAGACGGATGCCGGGCCGGGGTGGCGGAGCCGGGAGGAGGGCGGGTGCGTCGGCCAGGTTGGGGCTGGCGAACAGGACGCGGCCCTCGGCGGACACCACCTGGACGAAGTCGACGCCGCGGACCGCCGGCCGCACCCGGGTGAGGTTTCCGGCGGCCGCGAGCCGGGCGACCGTCACGGCCTGCCGCCGGGCGTCCCCCTCGGCGTTGCGGACCAGATTGGCTTCGAGGAGCCCGACCAGGGCGAACGAGGCCACCGCGAGGGCCGCCGCCACGACGGCGGAGGCGCCGACGGTGGCCCGGGCCCGGACCGTGGTCGGCAGGAAGCGCCGCAGCGGCGGCCATCGCAGGAGACGGCGCAGCGCGGGGGCCCGGGCCGGGACGGGGACGGGTCCGGGGGCCGGGACAGGTCCGGGGGCCGGGACCGGGCCGGGACCGGGCGCCGGGACGCGGGCGCCGGGGGCGGCCGGTTCAGCCACCGTCGGCCGCCAACCGGTATCCCGCACCGCGTACGGTCTCCAGGGCGTTGCGCCCGAACGGGGCGTCTATCTTGCGGCGCACCGCGCTGACGTGGACCTCGACAACGTTGGGATCGCCGTCGAAGGCGCTGTCCCAGACCCGTTCCAGGATCTCCCTCTTGGGAACCACCTCGCCGGGGCGGCGGGCGAGGTACTCCAGCACCGCGAACTCCCGGGCCGTCAGCCGGACGTCCGTACCGCCCCGGGAGCAGAGGCGGCGGGCCGGGTCCACGAGCAGATCGCCGCACTGCATCACGTGCGGGCGCCGCCCTCCCGCGCGCCGGCCCAGGGCACGGAGCCGGGCGACCAGCACCACGTACGAGAACGGCTTGGACAGGAAGTCGTCGGCGCCCGTGTCCAGGGCCTCCGCCTCGTCGTACTCGCCGTCCTTGGCGGTGAGCATCAGGATTCCGGCCTCGTTGCCCGCGGCCCGGAGCCGCGCGCAGACCCGGTAGCCGTTCAGGCCGGGCAGCATGATGTCGAGCACGATCAGGTCGTAGTCGTGCTCGCCCGCCATCCACAGTCCCTGCGGCCCGTCGAAGGCCACGTCCACCGAGAAGCCCTCCGACTGGAGCCCCCGTTGCAGGGCAACGGCCAGTCGACGTTCGTCCTCCACCACCAGTACGCGCATCCCGACAGGGTCTCAGGCCCGGCGGCCGACTTGCTGAAGAGGTCTTCAGGCGCCTTCAGGTCAGCTTCAGGCGGTGCTCCGCAAGCTCTGGACCCAACGGGCGCGGTGCCCGGTCGTCATGAGGAGTCGCCGGTATGTCTCAGTCCTTCCCGCCGTCCGAGCAGCCCGAGAGCGCCCCGGAACCAGTCTCCGGCGCCCGCAAGGGACTGGTCCGCTTCGTGCCCCGGCGCACGGGTGCCCGCTGGGCGGCGCTCGGGGCCGCGGTGGTGGTCGTCGCCGCCGCAGCCGGCGCCGTCGGTGTTGCTGTGGCCGACAACGACCGGGACCGGGCCTTCGGCGGCCCGCGCGCCGCCCGGTTCGACCACGAGGGCGGTGAGCGCCGGGCCCTGAAGGGCCCGGGGGAGCCGCGCACCGGCGAGCGGCTCGCCGGGAAGGAGCGGACGGGCCCGCACCGCGAGGGACCCGCCGGCGGGGCCGCGCGCGGGATCGTCCCGAAGGGGGCCCCGGCGCCGCTGCCCTCGCTGGCGATCGCGGCGGCGGCCGAGAAGGCCGCGGGAGCCGTCAGCGGGGGCAAGGTGGAAAGCCTGCGGGTCGTCCCCCAGGACGGCGGGGGCAGCGCCTGGCTGGCCGTGGTCCTCGGACCCGACGGCGTCCGCCACGCGGTCACCGTCTCCGGCACGGACGGCGCGATCACCGGCAACACCACCGTCGGGGGCCGCTAGTGCTGTGACCCGTACCGCGGTGTCGCGCCCTGGCCGGGTGCCCGTACGCGGACACGCCCCGGGTGTCGGGGCACGGGCCCCGCGGCCCGGGCCCGTACCGTGCGGGAGCGCCGGTGGAACCCGGCTCCGCCGGGGAGGGAGGCCGGCCACGAGCGGGCGGCCGGGTGGCGGGGGCGGCCCCAGGGTGGGGCCCGGGCCGCCCCGCGGTCACGACTCAGCCGAGGCGGGTGATCCGCGAGCCGAACGACGGCTCGGCGAGGTCCCGCTGCACCGCGACCGGCACGCTCTTGGCGCCGGCCCCGTCGCCCACCGTCAGCACCCCGACCTCGGACCCCGCCTTCGCCGCGTGTGGCACGGTCTCGGCGGCGGCCGTGAGCGACAGGCGCAGCTGCTGCCCCGGGACGCCGATGACGTTCAGGTCCCTTGCGGCGACCAGCCGGGTGCGGCCGCCGAGCCCGTCGTCCACGTACCCCACCGGGTCGCCCTTGCGGACGGCCGGGACCGAGGCCAGTGCCGCCCGGACGGCCTCGATGATCTTCTTGCTGTTCGCCTTCACCAGGAGCAGGCTGTTCGCCCCGTCCGGGTCCGGCCCGCTCTCCACGTGCTGGTCCATCAGCGTGCCGAGGATCAGGGGGGTCTCGTCGCCCACCGACTTGTACGCCGCCCACATCAGGGCCCCGCCGGCAGCCGTGCTGGAGCCGGTCTTGATACCGCGGATGCTCAGACCGGCGGTGAGCAGACTGCCGTTGTTGTTGTAGATGGGTGTGGGGAGCCCCTTGATCTGAGCGTCGGGCAGGGCGACGACGGAGCGGAACGCCTCGTCCTTCATGATGGCCTCGGCCAGCTTCAGCTGGTCGGCGGCCGTGCTGACGGTGCTCGCCTCCAGGCCGCTGGGGTCGGTGTACGTGGTGTCGTTCATCCCCAGTTCCTTGGCGGCGGCGTTCATCTTGTCGACGAAGGCCGCCTCGGAATCGGTTCCGGTGTCCCAACGGGCCAGCAGCCGGGCGACGTTGTTGCCCGAGGGGATCATGAGCATCTTGAGCATGTCCAGCTGGCTGAACTTCGTACCGGCGGAGAGGCCCTCGATGCGGGACTCGCTCGTGGAGGTGCCGTCCGCCACGGTCTTCGCGTCGACGGTGATGTCGGGACCGGAATCGGCCTTGCGCAGCGGACGGTCCTTCAGGACGACGTACGCCGTCATCACCTTGGCGACGCTGGCGGTCGGCACGGGCTTCTGCTCGCCGAAGGTGCCGATGTCGCCGGAGCCGGAGACGCGGACGGCGCCCTGGCCCTTCGCGGGCCACGGGATCGTGAGCTGCCCGTCGAGTGTGTGCAGGGGGGCCGAGCCGACGAGCTTCGGCGCGGGCAGGGGGCGCAGGAGCTGGGCGCCGCAGACCGCGCCGGCCAGCAGGAGCAGGATCGGCGTCCAGATCTTGACGCGCCGCAGGGCGGTACGTCGGGGCGTCTCGGGCGGCGGAGCGGTGTTGGTGAGCTCGGCGAGCAGGTCGAGCGGAGCGGCCACGGCTTCGCGGGGCGCGTCGCCGACCGCGGTCGGCGGGGTGGGCGCGGCTGCGGGTGCGGGGTCGTCCAACGGCTCGAGCGCGACGAACCGGCTCGTCCGCTCGGCGTCGGACTCGGAACCCCGCGCCCAGGAGGGCCTTCTGGGCGCGGTGCGCGGGGACGAGCCGGGAGCCGGCTCCGGGGCCGCGACGTCCTCGTCCGCCGCGGTGGGTGGCGTACCGGCCTCGGGAGCTGGGTCGTTGTCGTCGTCGTGGGCGGGCTCGGTGGCCTCCGGGGCCTCCGGGTGGCCGGGTGCCGCGGTGCGGTCCGCGTCTGGCGGGCCGGCCGTTGCGGGGTCCGCCGCGGGCTGCTCGGCCCGGTCCGCGACCAGGGGACGGGCCGGGGCCGGGGTGGCGTCGTCCTCGTCCGCCGCGGCGGGTGGCGTACCGGCCTCGGGGGATTCGTCCTCGGCGTCCTCGGGCTCTGAGGCTGTCGAGGAGTCGGCTTCGCCGCCGGCGTCCTCGGCCTGCCCGATGCCGGATGGGGCGGCGGGAGAGGGAGCCGCGTCGGCTCCGTCCTCCCTATCGGTCCCGGCGGTCCCGGCGACGCCGGCGGACTCGTCGGCGCCGGCAGACTGGGGCGCGGGCTTCGCCTCCGTCTCGGCGGCGGCGTTCGGCGCGCGATCCTCCTCCGGCTCCCGGTCCGCGGGCTCGGCTGCCTCCGGGCCGTCAGGCTCGGCGGCCTCCGCCGTGGTTCCCGTCTCCGCCGTCGGGCTCGGGCCGGGCCCTCCGTCGGCGGACCGCACGGCGCCGTCCGGCTCCGCCGCGGAGCGCGCCCGCTCCCCGGTCGTCCCGATCTTCGGATCGTCCGAGGAGCCCGCCACCGATACCGCCTTCATCTCAGCCCCGCCCTGCCGTTCGCACCCCGGCGTCCCGCCGGTTCTCGCCGATGTCGCCCACATGGCGGGGCCCGGATCCGAGCCCCGCCGCATCCGTAGATGTCCCCGCCGCCGATCCCGTTCCCGCTGCAGCATCCTGTGACCGTTCGGTCATACTTCACCCCGCCCGACCAGCGGAAAGGGGCGCCCCGGACCTCACGGTCCGAGGAGCCCCACGCCCGCGTGCGACCGTCCCCGACTACGGGGCGTACACCTCCAGTTCGGACAGTTGTCCCGCCGGCCAGCCGCTGTTGGCGGTGAAGGACAGACGCAGGTAGTGCGTCCCCGTCGGGGTCAGCGGCACGGTGACGGTGTTGGCGCCCTCCACGAAGGCGTACCCGGCGGACGCCTTCAGCGTCGACCAGGTGGAGTTGTCCGCCGAGCCGAGCACCGAGAGCGTCTGCGTACGGGTCCCCCAGGCGGCGGGGAGCGTGAGCACCAGGCGCCCGACCGTCCGCTGCGCACCGAGGTCGACCGTCAGGGACTGGGGGAAGGCGTTGTCGGAGCTCTCCCAGTACGTGGCGGCGCTGCCGTCGGTCACGTGGCCGGCGACGTACCCCTGGCTGTGACCGGTGTCCGAGACGGGCCGTCCCTGCGCGAGGTTTCCGCCCGCGGGGGGAGTCGTGGGGGGAGCGGTCGTCGGCGGGGCCGTCGGGCCGGTGCCGGCGGCGTACACCTCGAACTCGGAGAGCTGCCCGGCGGGCCACCCGGTGTTGCCGGTGACGGCGACCCGGACGTAGCGCACCGGGGTGGTGTCGAAGGTCAGCGTCGCGCTGTTCCCGCTCGCCGGGTCGAAGGTGACCCCGGCGGAGGCCCTCAGGGTCGACCAGGCGGAGCTGTCGGCGGAGCCGAGCACCGAGAGCGTCTCGGTCCGGGTCGCCCAATCAGGGGAGGGCGGCAGCCTCAGGGTGACCTTGCCGACCGACCGGGCCTGGCCGAGGTCCACGGTCAGGGTCTGCGGGAAGGCGCCGTTGTTGCTCTCCCAGTACGTGGAGGCGTTGCCGTCGACCGCGTTCGAGGCGCTGTACGCCGGGGCCGCCGAGGAGGCGGTGGCGGGCCTGCCCTGCGCCAGGTTGCCGGTCGGCGGGGTAGTGGGCGGTTCGGTCGTCGGGGGAGTGGTGGGCGGTGTCGTGGGGGGTGTGGTGCCGCCACCCCCGCCCGGTACGCCGCCGTTCGTCCACACCGGGGCCGGCCATACGCCGGAGCAGGTCTGGCCGGTGTTCCAACCGGAGTTGCCGCCGCCGTCGGTGATCTGCAGCCCGGTCCCGATGCAGTTGTGCACGGGGGTCGCGGCCTGCGCGATGTTCTTCGCGGTCACACGGGTGAACCTCGCCGCGAGGTCGGCCTGTGCCTGGACGGCGTACGTGCCGGCTCCGTCGATGGTGACGTCGGTGAGGTTCACCCCGCTGACGGCGCCCTCGATCGAGTGGATCGCCGCGTACGAGGAGTCGAGGACATCGGTGTCGGAGATGTTGATCGTGGCGCCCCGCACCGGCTCGTTCAGCCCGGAGAACCAGATCGCTCCGACGCCGAAGTTCCAGTTGAAGTCGCTGTTCCCGGTCCGGATCAGGGTGTTGCGGGCCGCGGTGATGGTGCCGGCCACCGCAGTTCCCCTGCCGGAGCTGACTCCCGGATAGCGGTTGGCGATGTGCAGGCCGCCGCCGTTGCTGACGGTGTCGGACATGACGTTGTCCGAGATGGTGAAGTCCTTGCCGCCGTACGTGACGATGTTGTTCGCCAGGATGGGCAGCACCACCGTGTTGTGGTCGAAGCTGATGTTGACGTTCGGCTTGTCCTGCGGCCACGACGCGAGACCGTCGTCACCGGCGTTGCGCACGAACGTGTTGGTCACGCGGGAATTCGTGACACCCGTGTGGAAGTTCACGCCGTCGGCGGTCATGTCGAGGAAGCGGCTGTTCTTGATGGTGAAGCGGTCCATCGGACCGTCCATCCACGCGGCGACCTTGACGTGCTGGATCCACAGGTTGTCCACGGTGGAGTCCGACATCGCCCCGCCGATGGCGTTGACCTGGCCGTCGTCGATCCGCTCGCGGATGTCGCCGATGATCGCGAAGTCCTTCAGCGTGACGTTTCTGCTCGGCCCGTTCGCCTCGTGCGGCCGCACCGGCCCGGTGTAGCCGCCTCCGGGCACGTACTTGCCGTAGAACCCGGCGGCCCGGTTGCGGTACACGGGATCCCGCCCGCCGAAGACCGTGTGCCAGGGGCCGGCGCCCTGGACGGTGACTCCGTCCACCACGACGTGGTCGTAGAGCGTGTAGCTGCCCGGCGGGACGAAGACCGTCCTGCCCCGTGTGCGTCCCGCATCGACCGCGGCCTGCATCCTCGGGGTGGAGTCCGTCGCCCCCGTGGGGTCGGCGCCGAAGTCCGCCACGGCGTCGAGCGCACCGGCCGGCTTGGCGGTGGCCGGGCCGACCTGCTCGAAGTCGGCGAGGTCGATGGTGAAGGTCGGCGACTGGGCGGTCGAGGTCACCTGCACCCGGACCTTGGTGCCGCTCGGATAGGTGGTGCCCAGCAGGGTGCGGGACTCGTCGTAGAAGTGGTGCGGGTTGGTGTCCCCGGGGTTGTTGTTGAAGGGATAACCGCCGTAGTACCAGCTGAATTTGGAGGTGACGGCCAGCGTACGGACCGACTGGTCGGCGATCCGTACGTCCAGGGTGGCGTCCCGGCCCTTCCCGTCGGCGGTGTCCGGGAGGCTGTAGCGCAGGGACATCGCGTTCGCGGGCTTGGTGAGGGTGAATTCGATGTACTGGCCGGGGGCGTTCAGCGTTACGGCCTGGCGGCCGGAGGCCTCCGAGGGGAGGTGCCCGTAGTACCGGTCGGGGCCGATGAGCATGCCGTTCGTACCGGCGTACTCGGCCTCCAGCTCGGTGAACGGGACCGCCGCCCCGCGTCCCGGTATGCCGATCGGCGAGGGCGCGGGAACACCGGCGGCGTACGCGGGGGGCGCGCTGCCGAAGGTCAGGGCGGTCAGCGCCGCGGTGGCGCCCGCCAGGGCCGTGAAGACGGCGGCCCCCCGCTGTCTGATCCGGCGCAGGTGGTCAGGGCTCGGAGCACGGTCTTGCGGCATTCGGGGCACGGGCACGCACGTCCTTGCGGCTCGATCGGCGGGCAGGGGAGTCGGCTCAACGCAGGAGGCTACGACTCCGAAAGCAGGAAGTCTATGAATGCGTGCAAGAAAGCGACTCAGAGCTGCAATTAACGGTAATGCCGGGCCTGCGCCCTCGACGTCCGGCACGTCCTGCGCAATGCCCTCGAACCGACCGGGCCAGGCCCCCTGATGTGCGCGGCGGGCTCCCCGGGCCGACCCGCCCGGCGGGGCATGATGGGCCGTCGAGCGGGCGGGCGCACGTGCGCGCCCGCGAACGAACGAGGAGGCGGCCATGACGTCCGGGACGACGGCCACGGCGACCGTGCAGTACGAGGACGAACGGGTCCGGGTCACCCGCTGGGACTTCGAGCCGGGGACGAGCACGGGTCACCACGTGCACGCCCACGACTACCTGGTGGTGCCCGTGTCGGACGGTGACATCACCGCGATCGGAGCCGACGGTACGGCGGCCGGGTCGCGGCTGGCCGCGGGCGGGACGTACGCCCGCCGGGCGGGAGGCGCGCACGAGGTGGTCAACTCCGGCTCCGGCCCGCTGTCGTTCGTCGAGATCGAACTCAAGCAGCCGCCGGTGTCCTGACGGGGCTGACCGGGCGGGGGGCGCCACCCCGCCCCCCGCCACCCTGCCCCCCCGCCCGCTGCCCCGTCCGCCCCGGACCGCGCCCCCGCGCCCCGCCCGCCCCCGGCCGGCCCCGGGCAGCCGCCCCGGCCGCCCCCGCCGCCATGGTCGCGGTCGCGTCACCCGGGGCTTCCGGACGGCGTGCGGGGGCATCGCGGTGGCCCCCACGCCGGGTGAGTACGCCTACTCATGCCCCCGTCGACGAGCCGTCCGATCATGGTGGGACCAGCGCAGCGCACGCACAGCGCCACCCGATCGGGGCCGTCCATGCTCAGCCGATTCGCCGCCGCCGCCGTCCCCGTCTTCGGGCGGCTGACGGTCACCGCCGACCCCGCGGGGCCGCCCGCGGGGGGCGGGATCTTCGTCGCCAACCACACCTCGCTCGCCGACCCCGCCGTCGTGGTGGCCGCGCTCCGCCGGTACGGGATCGAGCCCGTGGTGCTGGCCACCGCGGGGCTGTGGCGCGTACCGCTGCTCGGCGCGGCACTCCGCCGCGAGGGCCACATCGCCGTGCGCCGGGGCACCTCCCGCGCCGCCGAGTCCCTGGAGGCCGCGGCCGCCGCCCTGTCCTGCGGGCGCAGCGTGCTGCTCTACGGGGAGGGGCGGCTGCCGGGCCGCAGGGACGCGGGGGAGTCCGCTCCGGGACCGTTCCGCAGCGGTGTGGCCCGGCTCGCCGGTGCGACCGGTGCCCCCGTCGTGCCGGTGGGCCAGGCCGGAGCCCGGCGCCTGTGCTCGGGCAGCGGCGCCAAGCAGCTCGCCGGTACCGTCACCGCCCCCGTGCGCCGGCCGGCCCTGCACGTCCACATCGGCGCCCCCGTGCGACTCCCCGCCGACGTGCCGGAGGCCACCGACCTGGCCCGCCGGGCCGTGACCGCGGCCTGGCGGACCGCGGTGCTGGCCCTCGGCGAGCACCCGGTGCGCGTGCGGGCGCAGGTGCGGGCCCAGGAGCAGGCGCATCTGCGGCCCCAGGCGCCGGCGCAGGTGCGCGCGCCGGATCACCGCCGGTGCGGTGTCTGCAGTGCCTCGACCAACACCGTGGGGTTGTGCTGCCCCTTGTAGACGGGCGGCGGCTGCCGGTCGAGTCCGAGCAGCGAGGCGACCGCCGTCCACGCGGTGCGCACGGAGTACTCGACGGTGAAGACCACGTCGTCGGGGACCTCCGCGTACTGCCCGATGGACGCGAGGTTGGTCGATCCCTCCGGCACCATCCGGGGTCTGTCACCCGCCGTCAGGCGAGCGGCTTCTCGAAGTTGAAGGCGGTCACGGCCATCCGCTCCCGGAAGTAGAAGCGGTGCGCGTCGGTCCGCTGGGTGCCGGAGTCAAGGGTGAGAGCGGTGCAGCCGGCGGTCCGGGCGTGCTCCTCCAGGTGGGCGAGGAGCGCGCGGCCCACGCCGGTGGAGCGCGCGGCGGCCTTGGTGACCAGGTCGTCGACGTACAACTTGCGCACCTGGTAGGTGTTGGCGACGACCCGCCAGCCCGCCGCGCCCACGCAGCGGCCGTCCGCGTCGTAGGCGCCGCTGAAGCGCAGCCCCTGGCCGTGGCCCTCGGCGAGGATCGAGCGGAACAGGTCCTCCGTCAGGTGGGTGCGCAGTTCGAGCAGCACGGGGAGCAGGTCCTCGGTGAGCCGCGGATCGCCCGGCTCGAAGTCGATGATCTTCATGAGGTCAGGGTATCGGGCCCCGTCCGACGGGCCGGAGCGCCCGGGGTCGCCCCTGCGCGCGGGCCGTTCGGGACCGCGGCCGCGGTACGGCCAATCGGTTGGCCCTCGCCCCGCTCCGGACGCGCCGCAGGACAGCGGATCGGCCCCTCTCTAGTTTGTGCTGTGCTGTTTGTCCCTTTCTGTCTCTCTCTGGAAGGTGGAACCATGCGTTCTGCGCGCACCCTGTTCTCCGTCCTTGCCGCCGGTGCCATCGTCCTCGGCGGTGCCTCCGCGGCCACGGCCGACGTGACGGTCGACGTCGCCCCGCAGAACTCCTACACGATCGTCTTCGGCGACTGGTTCCAGTTCGCCGCCGACGACGTCTTCAACGCGGGCCACGACAACACGGTCGGCTCCGACAACTGAGCACCCCGCTCCGGCGCTCCCCGGCCGCCGCGCCGTCGCGCGGCCGGCCGGGAGGTCGATCATCCGGGCCATCCGGATCACCTGGAGCCACCGGAAGCACCGGAATGGGCAGGATCAGCCAGCCGCATCCGGCGGACCGCGCCACCCCAGCGTCCGCATGACGGACACTCAGTACGGTTGTCGGACCCCCCGCCTACCCTTGATCAGGTGAGCCCGACCCCTGACCAGCCGGTCCCCGACCGCCCCCTCGCCGAGATCAACACCGACATCCGCGGCCTCTTCGCCCGCGCCGAGGGCCGCCTGTCCGACGCCGAACGCGTCCGGCACGCGGCGCTCCTGGAGGAGTGGGCCGCGGCCATAAAGGCCTCCGTCGTCACGGCCGCGTAGTCCGCCCCCCGCCCCTGTGGAACCTTTCCGGGGAGCCGGTCGTCTGACCCAAGGGAATGTGATGACCGGGCGAACGGGGGGAGCGGACATGGCGATCACGCTGGCCGAGGAGGTCATGCTGTTGTCCCTGGACGACGAGTCCGGTTCGGCAAAGCAGCGGCAGGCCGTCGGCTGGGCGGTGGCGGGCGGGGTCCTGCTCGAACTGGTGCTGGCCGGGAGGGTTTCCGTCACGGGTAAGGACCTCGAGCTGGTGGACACGACGTCGACCGGAGATGCACTGCTCGACAGTCGGTTGGCGCTGATGGAGACGTGGATGCGGGGTCGCGGCAAGCGCCGGGTGACGCAGTGGCTGACGAAGGACCAGTCCAAGGCCGTCGCCGCAGCGCTTGAGAGCCTGTGCACCCGCGGGGTGGTCGTGGAGGAGAAGCGCAAGGCACTCGGCGTGTTCCCCGTACGCCGCTTCCCCGAGGCAGACGGAGTGGTGGAACGGGAACTGCGGGAGCGGCTCCGGGCCGTGGTGCTGGACGGCGCCGAGCCGGACACACGGACAGCGGGCCTCATCGCACTGATCCACTCGGCCAGGCTGCACCGTCTGGCCTTCCCCGACGGCCACCGCAAGCAGGTTGTCTCGCGGATGGCGGAGGTCGCCACAGGACAATGGGCGGCCGAGAGCGTCCGCGCCGCCATCCGCGACATGCAGGCGGCGATGGTCGCAGCCACTGTGCTCACCGCGGCCGCGGCCGGCAGTTAGGCCCTTCCGTCGGTCAGCGCCCGACCCCCCGAGAACACGCGCGGGGTGGAGCGACCGGGGCACGCACCTCGGACTCGCCGCCCCGGGCCCCTCCACGGCCCCAGCACTAGCAGGGCGTCCACGATGCTGCAACGGGGCCGGGACCACCGGTGGGACGGCAGGTTGTGGGGTGCAGCGCCATTCTGCGGCGGTGGCTCCTGCTCCTACCTTTGCGGGCACCCCACTGTCCCGGCCGCCCACGCCGAAGGCCGGACTGGGGCCGCGTGATCCGATCCGGTCGCGCGTCACCCGTACCGGGAGCCGCCATGTCACCGCATGGAAGATGTCCTGAGCCGCTGTCCACCGAAGTGCCACCACGGCACCGGAAGGGGCGGGGGCGGCGGCGGTGGCGGCGCCCCAGACTCCGCTTCCCCTCGGAGGTATCCGTGTCCACAGCCCCCTCACCGCACAGGCCGAACCAAGCCGGGCCGACCCGCGGCGGGAGACCGGCCCGCGCGGGGAGGACGCTGCGGCGGGCAGCCGCGGCGGCGGCCGCCCTCGTGGTCCTCGCGGCCGTACCCGCCGCCGCCCGACCCCACGGCGAAAGCGACCGGACCGGCCGCTGCCCGACGACGGCCCCCCTGACGGTGCCCGGCGCCGAACACCAGGCCACGGCCTGCCTGGACGAGCTGACCACGGCGGGAACCGCGGCTTCGGGGCATACCGACCCGGCCGACTGGGCCGGGCTGACGCCGGCCGGACTGGCCGTGCCGAGCGGCGTGCCCGGCATCCAGATCGACGGGTACTTCCCGGACACCTCCCGCGGCAACACCAACCACGGCTGGGACCACGACGCGCAGTTCGTGATCCGCCTACCCGACCACTGGAACGGCGGCCTGGTCATCGCGGGCTCACCCGGCGTCCGCGAGCAGTACGCCAACGACCGGGCCATCGGCGACTGGGTCCTCTCCCGCGGGTTCGCGTTCGCGGCGACGGACAAAGGCAACACCGGAGCCGCCTTCCACCGGGACGGCGACGCGCCGGGCGCCGCCATCGCCGAGTGGAACGACCGCGTCACCGAACTCACCCGCGCCGCACGGGCCGTCGTCGCACAGCGCTATCACCGGCCCGCCGCCCGCACGCTGGTCACCGGCATGTCCAACGGCGGCTACCTCGTGCGGTGGCAGCTTGAGCACCATCCGGAGCTCTACGACGGGGGAGTGGACTGGGAGGGCACCCTCTGGCGGGCGCAGGGACCGCACCTGCTCACCTTCCTGCCGCCCGCACTGCGCGCCTACCCCGTGTACGCGGCGGGCGGCGCGGGCGCCGAACGCGCCCGGCGGGAGATGACCGCCGCGGGCTTCCCCACCGGATCGGAGTTCCTGTGGCCCTTCCACCACCAGTACTACTGGGACCTGACCCAGCGGATCTACCGCGAGGAGCTGGACCCGGACTACGACGGCGCCCTGGAGGCAGGGAACCCGTTCTGCGCACCGGGTACGCCCGCCTGTGACGCCGACTACGACTACGGCTCCCGGCCGCGGAGCGTCCGCGCCGCGGTATCGAAGATCGCCCTGACCGGGCGCATCGGCAAACCGCTGATCACCCTGCACGGAACCCTCGACGTACTCCTGCCCATCAGCCGTGGCTCCGACGTCTACGCCGCGATGGTGCGCGACGCGGGCCGCGGCCACCTGTTCCGGTACTACCGCATCGAAGGAGGGACGCACGTCGACTCCCTGTACGACGCCTTCCCTGACCGCCTCCGCCCGCTGGTGCCGTGCCACCGCTCCGCCTTCACCGCGCTGGAGGCCTGGGTGGACCGCGGTGTGCGACCGCCCTCCAGCCGCACCCTGCCCCGCCCCACGGCCCAGGACTCCGAAGCCCTGCTCACCGGATGCCGGCTCGACGCCCGGTGACGGCGCCCCGGGCAGGCGGCGCCGCGGGAGCCGCCTGCCGGAGGACGTACACACAAGTCGGCGCCCGACTGTGGTGGACCCACACATGGGAGGGACGCCCGAACGTCGCGCATGATTCCCGCCATGACAAGCGGAAGCACTCCCGCGTCGGACGGGACAGCGTCGCACGGGACAGCGTTCGACGGGACAGCAGGTGTCGACCTGGCCGGCCGCACCGCCATGGTGACGGGCGCGGGCAGCGGCATCGGGCGGGCCTGTGCCGTGGCACTCGCGGCCGCCGGGGCCCTCGTCCACGTGGTGGACCTCGACGGGGAGTCGGCCGCGGCCGCCGCCGAGGCGATCGGCGGCCGGGCCCACGTGGTGGATCTGGCCCGGGGCGAACTCATCGATGAACTCCCGGCGGAGGTCGACATCCTGGTCAACAACGCCGGATTCCAGCACGTGGCGCCGCTCACCGAATTCCCCCCGGATCGCTTCGAACTCATCCAGAAGGTCATGGTGCAGGCCCCTTTCCTCCTGCTCCGCCGGACCCTGCCCCACATGTACGCGCACGGCTGGGGCCGGATCGTCAACATCTCCAGCGTCCACGGCCTGCGGGCCAGCGCGTTCAAGGCCGGATACGTCACCGCGAAGCACGCCCTCGAAGGGCTGAGCAAGGTCGCGGCCCTGGAGGGCGCTCCGCACGGGGTGACCAGCAACTGCGTCAACCCCGGCTACGTACGCACCCCGTTGGTGGAGGCACAGATCGAGGCACAGGCCGCCGCACACGGGATCGACGCCGACCAAGTGGTCAGCGACGTGATGCTCGGCCGCTCCGCGATCAAGCGAATGATCCGGCCCGAAGAGGTCGCGGCCGTCACCGTGTGGCTCTGCGGCCCGCACACCGGGTACATCACCGGCGCCTCGATCCCCGTCGACGGCGGCTGGACCGCCGCCTGAACGGCCCCCCGCTCCCCTCCCCTTCACGCCCCCAGCCGAAAAGTGGTATCACGCCATGGCACACCAGCCTCCCAGAACCGGCATCGGCCGCGTCATCAGCGCCAGCCTCATCGGCACCACCATCGAGTGGTACGACTTCTTCCTCTACGGCTCCGCGGCCGCACTGGTCTTCAACAAGCTGTTCTTCCCCAGCAGCGAGCCCCTGGTCGGCACCCTCCTCGCCTTCCTCACCTACGCGATCGGCTTCGCCGCCCGGCCGCTCGGCGGCATGGTCTTCGGACACTACGGCGACAAGATCGGCCGCAAGAAGCTCCTGGTACTCAGCCTGCTCATGATGGGCGGCGCCACCTTCGCCATGGGTCTGCTGCCCACCCACGCGAGCATCGGCGTAGGAGCCCCGATCCTGCTCACCCTGCTGCGCCTGATCCAGGGCTTCGCCCTCGGCGGTGAGTGGGGCGGGGCCGTCCTGCTGGTCTCCGAACACGGGGACGACAAGAACCGCGGCTTCTGGGCCTCCTGGCCCCAGGCCGGCGCACCGGGAGGCAACCTGCTGGCCACCGGCGTCCTCGCGCTGCTCGCCGCGATCCAGTCGGACGAGGCCTTCCTCGCCTGGGGCTGGCGGATCCCGTTCCTGCTCTCCGGTCTGCTCGTCGGGATCGGCCTGTGGATCCGCGTCTCGGTGTCCGAGTCCCCGGTCTTCCTGGAAGCCCAGGCCAAGGCCAACGAGCAGGCCGCGTCCGGCCGCAAGGAGAAGCCCCCGGTGGCCGAGGTGTTCCGCACCCACCGGCGCGGCGTCCTGACGGCGATCGGCGTCCGCCTGGGCGAGAACATCTCCTACTACATCATCACCGCCTTCCTCCTCGTCTACGTCACCACCCATCTGGGACTGTCCAAGAGCGCGGGCCTGAACGCCGTCCTGATCGGCTCGGCCGTCCACTTCGTCACCATCCCGGCCTGGGGGGCGCTCTCCGACCGCATCGGCCGCCGCCCGGTGACCCTGATCGGCTCGGTCGGCATGACGGGATGGGCGTTCGCCTTCTTCGCGATGCTCGACACGAAGTCGTTCCCGGCCATCGCTGCCGCCGTCACCGTCGGGCTCCTCTTCCACGGCGCGATGTACGGGCCGCAGGCTGCCTTCATCTCGGAGATGTTCGACACCAGGGTCCGCTACTCCGGGGCCTCCATGGGCTCGCAGCTCGCCTCGATCATCGGCGGGGCCCTCGCCCCGATCATCGCCGTGGCACTGCTCGACGACCACGGCTCGTCCCTGCCGATCTCGATCTACCTCGCCGTCGCCGTGGTGATCACCAGTCTGACGGTCCTGCTGGCCAAGGAGACCCGCGGGCGTAACCTGGCACAGGACCACGCCCCGACCGAGGTCACCGTCCCCGGCAGCCGTCCCGCCCCGCACGACTCGATCCCCGCCGGGGGCTGAGCTCCTGCGGCCCGCCCGCCGGACCGCGCCGCCACCGGCGCCGGACGGCGGGCACCGCACCGCGCATCCGTCCGGCGGGGAGGCAACCGGTGCGCGCACCCGACCGCATCCACACCACGGAGACCCGCCCATGCCGAGCACGGCGAAGAACCCCGGCAAAGGGCAGGCGTTCACAGCCCTGCGGCAGCTCCTGGACCTGTTGGCGCAGGGCGCACCGCTCGACCGGTTCGGCGGACCGGCCGAGGCGGCCCGGGAAGCGAACGCCTCCGACGCGGACGCGGCGGCGATAGCCGACGCCACCGGGGTGGCGCTGCGCATCGGGCGCACGCTCAGCCAGCACCGGCGCCGCGAGGTGGAGCTCGCCGCCCTTTTCGACACCGCCGGAGACCTCGCGGCACTGAGGGACCTGGACGCGGTACTGAGAGCCATCACGCACCGCGCCAAACTGCTGCTGGGCACGGACGTGACGTACCTGTCCCTCAACGACGACGAGGCCGGCGACACCTACATGCGGGTGACCGACGGGTGCGTGTCGGCCGCGTTCCAACAGGTGCGGCTCGGCATGGGGGAGGGGCTCGGGGGCCTTGTCGCCGAGACGGCCCGCCCGTACACGACCGGCGACTACCGCGAAGACACGCGCTTCAAGCACACCACGCCGATCGACAGCGCGGTCACGGAGGAGGGACTGCGGGCCATCCTCGGCGTCCCGCTGCGCCTGGGCGCCCGGGTGATCGGCGTACTGTACGCGGCCGACCGGACGGCGCGGACCTTCACCCCCGACGAGGTGGCCCTGCTCTCCTCACTGGCCGACCACGCGGCCATCGCCATCGACAGCGCCCGGCTGCTGGAGGAGACGCGCTCCGCGCTCGTGGACCTCAACGAGGCCTCGCAGACCATCGAGGCGCACAGCCAGGCCATGCGGCGGGCCGAAGACGCGCACGACCGGCTGACCGACCTGGTCCTGCGCGGAGGGGACATCGCCGAGGTCGCGACCGCCATCGGCACCGTGCTCCAGGGCGGGACCCTCATCCACGACGCGGACGGAGCCGAACTCGCCCGGTCGGGCGCCGATCCCCAACCCCCCTCGGCGCAGGCCGTCGCGACCTCCCGGGCGGGCGGACGCGCGGTCCCCGTCCGGGGGACCTGGGTGTGCGCCGTCCTCGCCGGGCACGAACTCCTGGGCAGCATCGCCCTGACCGGGCGGGCCGACCTCGGGGAGGCGGACCGCCGCCTCTTCGAACGGGCCAGTGTGGTCACCGCCCTGCTCCTGCTCCTGCGCCGCTCCGTCGCGGAGGCCGAGGACCGCGTGCGCGGTGAGCTCCTCGGAGACCTGCTCACCCGGGCCGCGGACTCCACGAGCCTGTCGGCCCGCGCCCGCCGGCTCAAGGTGAACCTCGGCCATCCGCACTCGGTTTTCGTACTGCGCGCCGAAACGGCGCCACGGCAACGGCTGCTGGCCGCCGCCGCCCGCACCGCGCAGACCCGTAGGGGCCTGGCCGGACTGCACCACGACGACGTGGTCCTCGTCTGCCCGTCCGATACGCCCAGCGCGTGCGCGCGGGCCCTCGCGGAGGAACTGCGCCACACCGTGGGAGCCCCGGTCACCGTGGGAGCCGCCGGTCCGGTCACCGGCCCCCCGGGCTTCGCCGACGCGCACGCGGAAGCACGCCGCTGCCTGGCCGCGCTCCGCGCCCTGGGGCACGACGGCGCCGGATCCGCACTGGCCGACCTGGGCTTCCTCGGAGTGCTGCTGGGGGACCAGACGGACCTGGGCGGGTACGTCCGCCAGACCGTGGGCGCCGTCATGGAGTACGACGCGAGACGCGGCACCGAACTCGTGCACACCCTCCAGGTGTACTTCTCCGTCGGCATGAGCCAGTCCAGGGCGAGGGAGGCCCTGCACGTGCACATCAACACCGTGGTGCAGCGCCTGGACCGCGTCGGACAGCTCCTGGGCGCCGACTGGCAGACCCCGGAGAGGGTGCTGGAGATCCAACTGGCCCTCCGCATCGCCCGGGTGTCACCGGGCGGCACGGTCGGAACCGGGCGGGGGGACGGGCAGGGCCGCGGGGACTCCCGGCTCGGCGAGCCGACGTGAACCGTCGCCGCCGGGCGCGGGCTTGGACGCGGATGCGGACCGTTCAGGCCGGTTGCGGTGTGAGGCGCTTGTGGCCCTTGCGGTCGTAGTAGGCGGTCATCGCGAAGCCGAAGACGAGGGCGAGGACGGTGCTGATGGCGATCATGACCCAGGAGCGCGCCAGTCCGGCATCCCCGCGGGCATCGAAGTAGAGGATCGCGCGCACCCCGTCGCTGAGCTGGCGCATCGGCTCGAAGTGGGACAGGAAGCGGTAGAAGCCGGGAACGGCCTGGAGGGGGATGGTGGCCCCCGAGGACGGCAGGCCGAGGACGATGAACACGAACATCGACACGAGCTGGCCCAACCCGCCGAACGCGGCGTTGATGGCCTGCACGCCCAAGCCGACGGCGAGGGCCGCGCAGTAGGAGTAGACCCACAACAGGGGCAGGTGGGACGCGTCCATGCCGAGGACGCCGACGCACGCCAGGAGGACGAGGGCGGTGCTGACGAGGGTGATGCCCGCGGTCATCACCATCTTCAGCAGCAACGTCTGGGTGCGGTTGATCGGTACGGTCGGGCGGCGGGTGTGCCAGGGGCCGATCTCGTTGTCGGCGTAGCCGAGGGCGGTGTCGACGGCGTTGCTGATGACGTTGCCGCCCATGAACCCGGCCAACACGAGCAGCAGCGTGTAGTAGAAGGCGGTCAGACCGAGGCCGCTGCGCGGGCCGATCGGATGGCCGACCCGGGTGACGACCTCGACCGGGTCGGCGAGCAGCAACCCCGCCGTGGGGTCCGACCGGTCGCCCGCGGACGCGGTGAGCTGCCGGCCCACGGCCCGGGACGCCTCGTGGGCGGCCCGCGTCGTGATCTGGCCGGCCAGGGAGGACCCGAGGCTTCCCTTTCCGGGGTTGGTGAGCACGGTGATCGTCGGCCGCTGCGCGGCCCGGGGGGTGCTGAGTGCGGCGACGGAGTCCGTGAAACCGGCCGGGACCACGAGGGCGCCGTAGACCTTTCCGGAGTCGAGCTGGTCCTGGGCCCCGGCGCGGGTCAGCAGACGCCAGTCGGCCCTGCCGCCCGCGGTGTCGGAGGCGATCGCGGCCACGATCTGCGAGCCCAGGTTCTCCCGTTGCCCGGCCGGCGGCTTGCCCGTGTCGTCGTTGACGAGGGCGATGGGCAGGTCGCGCAGGTCCGCGTCCGGGTTGACGATGCCGCCCATGTAGAGCAGCGAGAGCAGCAGGGCGAGCAGTCCCGACAGGAGCGTGGGCACGAGCCACAGCCGGGGGCGGCGCAGCAGTGTTGCGGCTCTTGCTTCAGGGGCGGCGGGCACGGACATGAGTCTCCACGGGTTCCCGGCGGTGCGGGCGACCGGACAGTGGTCGAGGCCGGCGGGACGGACGTCCTGCCGAGCCCAGGAGACATCAGAAGAGGCCCGTGGGGGTGAATCCGGCCGCTCGCCCCGCCCTTCTTCCCCCCGCTGTACCAGTGCCGGCGGCCGTGGGACGCGCGGGAAGGCGATGCCCGGCGGGGAAGGCCGGGGTGCCGTGCGGACGATCGGCGTACCGCCGCCCCGGCGTACAGCGGGAGCGGTCCGGGACGGTCACAGGCTCGCCAGGAGGTCGTCGAGCGGGGCCGGCACCTGGTCGGGGGAGAGGGCGTCCACCAGAAGACTGCCGTAACGGATCTTGCGGCCCTTCTTCGTGCCGAGGAAGCGCCGCAACTGCCGCTCCCGGGGACGGCCGTGCTGTGCGGGCTGGCGCAGGAAGGTCTCCCAGGCCCGCTCGTCGCCCTCCGCCCGGATGATCCCCTCGACCCGCGGCGGGCCCAGGGCGCGGACGAGCTCGTCCTCCAGGTCCGCCGCGCACACGAAGACCCCTTCGCCCGGCGCCCCGGCCCGCTCCCAGCCGCGGTCGTAGAACGGCTGCTCGCGCGCGTCGCACAACCCCCTCAGGCGCAGGCCGAGACCGGTCGGTCCGAGGAGGCCGGCGTAGCGGCCGACGCTCATCGCGCCGCCCATCGACACCCCGCACACCCCTTCGGCGGCGAGGTCCCGGCCGCGCCGTGCGGCCAGCGCCTCGACGGCCGCGAGGTCACTCGGCCCCTCCAGCAACACCGCGGTACGCAAGCCCAGTTCAGCGGCCAGTTCCCCCGCCGGCGCGGCGGATCCGCCGGGTCCGCCGGCCGCCCGGCAGTGGACCGCGTCCCGGAACGCCCGCATGTTCGCCATGGAGCGAGTCTGCACGTTCTCCGGCCGGATCGGCGGGGATTTCTGCCCCGGGCGGGATGCGACCGGCGGTGCCCCGGGCCCGGCCGGCGGTGTGGGGCAACGGAACTCACGAAATTTGTTTCACGTAATGCTTGACGGGTGTGGGGGTGAGGGGCGATGCTCGTGCGCAGCCATACAGGACGCTGCGTCAGCGGAGCCCTCCGCGGTGCAGTCGAGTGTCTTCAGGGAGTTGAAAGTGAACATCCTCGCCACGCAGCGATCGGCCGCCACCACGCCCGACCACGTGGATGCGGCCGAGCCTGCGGCCGCCCTGCCGCAGGTCGTTCAGGCCCGCGAGGTTGCCCCGGGTGACGCCCGCGCCCTGTCGAAGGTCTTCTTCGAGAGGCTCCGCACCCTGGAGGAAGGCACTCCGGAGCGGCAGTACGTGCGCAACACGCTGATCGAGATGAACCTCTCCCTGGTCCAGTTCGCGGCGCGTCGGTTCCGCAACCGCACCGACGGCACCGAGATCGAGGACCTCATCCAGGTCGGCACGATCGGGCTCATCAAGGCCATCGACCGCTTCGACCCGGCCCTGGGCAACGAGTTCACCACCCTCGCCCTCCCCTACATCACCGGGGAGATCAAGCGTCACTTCCGCGACGCCACCTGGGCCGTCCACGTCCCGCGGCGCCTGCAGGAGCTGCGCATCCGGCTGGCCAGGGGCAAGGAGGAGCTGGGCGCCGACCTCGGCCGGGCACCGACGGTCAAGGAGCTGGCGGCCCACCTGGAGCTGAGTGAGGACGACGTGATCGAGGGGCTGGTCGCGGCCGCGGGCCACTCCAGCCAGTCCCTCGACAACGAGCAGGACGAGACCTCCGACAACGCCCCGCGCGCCCTGGCCGAGGTACTGGGAGCCGAGGACTCCGCGATGGAGCTCTTCGAAGACCTCCACACGCTCGCGCCGCTGCTGAACCGGCTCGAGGGACGCGAGAAGCTGATCATCCAGATGCGCTTCGGCCAGGAGATGACGCAGGCGGAGATCGGCGAGCGCCTGGGCATCTCCCAGATGCAGGTCTCCCGGCTCCTCGCCCGCATCCTCACCCGCCTCCGCGAAGGCATGCTCGCCGCCTGATCCGACGAGCCGCCCGGGCCCGTCGGCGAACCGCGCCCGGGCCCGCCGGTGGACCGCACAGGGGTCCGCCGCGCCGCGCCGGAGACGACGGAGTGTCATCCCTCTCCTCGCCGCCGACGTTTGCCGCGGGCCGACGGGGAAGACGGACCCGGTGAGGTGATTGCTTGTGCCCAGGTGGGGCGAGGTACTGAGAAGTGTCCGGACGGCCGCGGCGGAGAGAGGCGACTACCTGCGGCGCGCCGTACGAGGGCCGGGGAACGAGCGGGACGATCTGATCCTCGGTGCCAAGACGGTGGTGGCGGCGATGGTCGCCTGGGTGCTGGCGCGCTACCTGCTGCCGCCGACGGTGTCCACGTTCGCCCCGTTCACGGCGCTGGTCGCCTTGCAGGCCACTGTGTACCGCTCGGTGCGGGACTCCGCCCAGTACCTGCTCGCGATGGCGGTGGGAGCCGCGTTGGCCGCCGCGCTGGCATCGGCCGTGGGCATCCACGGCTGGACCTTCGGTCTGCTCACGCTGATCGCGCTCTGCGTCGGGAGGATCCGGCGCTTCGGGGAGCAGGGCACGCAGGTCGCCATCGTGGGCTTCTTCGCCTTCTCCTCCGGGCAGGGACGGATCGACTACATCGGCTACCTGGCCGCCTCCGTGGCCCTCGGCGCGCTCTGCGGCCTCGCGGCCCACCTCGTACTCGCGCCCGCCCGCCACGTCCACCGCCGGCAGCAGGCCGTCGCCGATCTCTACACCGCCATGAGCCGGCGCCTCGACGGCCTGGCCGAGATCCTCGAAGGGAACGACCCCGACGCGGAGCGCGTACGGCAATGGCGCCGCGACGGGCGCAGACTCTCCGCGGACTGCGAACGCATCCGGCACAGCATCGACACCGAGATCGAGAACAGCCGTCTCCACCCACGCCGCGGCCCGGACAGCGCCGACGCGGCCCTGCCCCGTGCCCGTGAGGCCGTCACCGTCGCCGAACGCTCCATGGACCACCTTCGTTCCATGACGCGCACCCTCGACTACGCCCTGGACAGCGAGGAGATCAAGAACCTGCCCGTTTCCTTCAGGGCGGGCTTCAGTTCGGTGCTCCGCAAGGGGGCCGCCGCGACGGAGGAGATAGGCCAGACGTCCCCCACCGATCCGGAACGGCTCGCCGACCGGATCGACGGCGCGGAAGCGGAACTGGAGCGCGTACAGGAGCAGGAACGGGCGCCGGCCGAAGCCCCGCCCCGCGTGCACACCCTGCAGGGCACGCTCCTCACGGACGCCGGCCGCCTGCTGTCCGAGCTCCGCGCCGGCCACCAGGCCCTCGCCCCCGCGTCCTGAGGGGTGGATCCGCCGGCGGAACGCGCCGTACCCTTCCGGAATCCGTGAGGACGGGAAGGGCCGAGCCGCTGACACGCCCCGGTCCGCGGTGCAGAATCGAGGGAGCTGACGTCGGGGGGCGCTGATGGGTCGGGCACTGAAGCTGGCAATACCCGTTCTCTTCGCGGGTCTGGTCCTGTGGTGGGCCTCGTACTACACCACGATCGTGCTGTGGGAGCTGCGGAAGCTGTTCTCCTGGCTCGCCCTGCCCTTGCTGGTCGCGGGCTTCGCCGCCCTGCTGTGGCTGGTGGTGAAACTGCTGCGCCGCACGGCGGGAAACCGGGGCGGGGACGCGGCGGTGGCCCTCGGGTGCTCCGGCGCGGTCGTCGGACTGGTCCTCGCAGTCGGGTGGCTGGTGTACGGCGCCTACCTCCAGGACCGCGCGTACATGGAGGACGTACGGATCGTGTCCGAACCGGTGCCCGAGCTGGCCGCCCGGGCGCCCTACCTGGTCGGCAAGGCGCAGGCCGCCCCGCACTTGGGTGACGTCACCGGGGAGATCGCCGACATCACGTACCTGCCGGACTCGGACCGCTTCTCCACCCTCGTCGAACGCCGAGGCTGGCTCGCCGGCTACGAGGTCGGCCTCGTCCAGGACATACCGCTCGGCGGCAACAGCCGCAACCAACAGCGCTGCGAATTCGACGTGGACGTCGCAGACGCGCGGATCGGCGGCTGGTTCAACCACAACCTCGGCCGGAAGATCTCCGCAGAGAAGCGCGGGCTCCGGTTCGACGCCGACGACGCCTACGTGGTGTGCGCGGGGGACACGCCGACCGTGGTCGTACCCCTCAAACGCCAGACCGGATTCCTGGTGGTGACCGAACGGCCCGCCGGCCTCGCCCTCTACGACGGGCGCACCGGAAAGCTCAGGATCACCACCGATACCGCCTCGGTCGCCGGCCCCTCCTACCCGATCAGCATCGCCGCCCGGCAGCGCGAGGCGACGGCCGCGGTCGGCGGCTTCGCCGACTGGTGGTTCGAGCGCAGTGGTTGGGACGCCTCCGAGGACGGCGCGAACGAGGGCAACGAATCGGAGCTCACCCTCCAGTACCGCGACGGGAGCGGGCGCAGTGCCTACGTCACGCCCCTCACGCCGCAGGGCGAGGCGAGCTCGGTCGTGGCGGTGTCGACGGTCCCGACCCGCCATCAGGGCCGCGGGCTCGCCCCCATGACGGTCCACCGGCTGGAACCGACGTGGTCGTCGCCGAAGGCGATCGTCGCGCTGATCAAGGCCGAGTACCGGGACGTCTGCTGCTACAACGACGACATGGTGTTCGAGGTCGTTCCCACCGGCGGCAGCACCTGGACGGCCACCGTCGGAAGCGAGCAGAACATCCGGTACCGGGTCGAGGGCAGGGGGCAGATCGCGGGCCGCGAGGCGACCTGTCTGAAGTCCGCCGACGGAGCGCTCATCCGGTGCGCGTACGCCGCTCCCGGATCTCCGGAAGAGGCGGAGCTCAAACGCAGGGAGCAAGAGAAACAGAAGGGCCAGCCCACCCCGGGCGGCACCCGGGACCCCGGGGACCTCGGAGCGTACAGCGCCGGGGAACTGGCGGAACTGCACCGCCGCGTTTCCGAGGAGGTCGTCCGCCGGCTCAAGGGCGCGTAGCGGGCGCGTGCCGGACGGGCAACGGCGTGCGGAGGGCGGGCAACGATGCACGCCGGGCGGCCGACGGTGCGTGCGGGGTGGCCGACGGTGCGTACGGGCCGGGCGAGCAGGCCGTGTGCTGCGGACGCGGCGCGCTTCGGTGTCCGCGCCCGCCGGGCGAACTGGACAATCCCCTACCGGTCAGACGACGATGCAGCGTACAGCAGTGCCGCGGGCAGGGCCGGGGGGCGGACCGCAAGACGCAGACTCCTCCGTGCGTATGCCGTGCGTCCCCGCACTTCCACGGAGGAACACCCCAAGATGAGCTTCGGCGACCCGAACAACCCGTACGGACAGCAGCCCCAGGCCCCGCAGGGCCCGCCCGGCTACGGCTACCCCCAGCAGGCCCCCCAGGGGGTCCCGCCGCAGCCCGGCTACGGCTACCCGCAGCAGCAGGGCTACCCGGGCGGGCCGGCCGGATACGCGGGCGCGCCCGTCGAGATGCCCGGCGGCGCGAAGGCCGCCCGCGTCATCCTCTTCGTCCTGGGCGGCCTCCAGTGCCTGATGGGCCTGGTCGTCATCCTCGGCGGCGCGGTCTTCGCCGCCGCCTTCTCCGGCTCCTCCAGCTCCTCGTCGGCGGAGGCGGGAGCCTTCGCCAGCGGACTCCTCGTCGCTCTGGGCGTGTTCTTCATCGCCGTGGCCCTGTGGCCCATCCTCACGGCCGCCAAGCTGGGCAAGGGCCGGACCGGCGTCCGCGTCTCCGGCATCGTCTACGGTTCGCTGCAGGCCCTGTTCTCCGGCCTCGGCGTGCTCGTCAACCTGGCCGGCCTCGGTGCCACCGAGCAGACGCCGGTCGGTGCCTCCGTCTTCTCCCTGTTCATGGGCGCGATCGGCATCGGCCTCGGCATCTGGGTCGTCGTCGGCCTCGCCAAGGCGGGCGACTACTTCCGGCGCCCGCGCTACTGAATCCCGTACGGGCCCCTCGCGAAGGCCGCGCTCCCGCACTGAGGGGGTGCGGCCTTCGCCGCACGCGGCGCCGTATGCGGACGAGCGGGGCGGGGTTGCCGCCGGAGCGGCCGGGTGGGCCGTCCCTCGCGCACGAAGACCCCGGGGGCCTGATGGGGCCTCCGGGGTCCTCGTGTGATGGCCTTCGCTTGACCGCCCGGTTCAACGACGAGGGCCCGCCGGTGTCACGCCCGACCGGCGGATATTTCGCGGCCGATGACATGATCTGGACGTGAGGGGCGAACTCATGGGCCCGGTGCCCTGCGCTCGGCCCCTCGGGACGCTGCTGACCTCGAACCACGAGCACCGGGTGCGCGGCCGCTCCGCGGGTGACCGATCCGCGGGGCGCGCGGGGGCCTACCGGAAGCCGCCGCCCGTCGCCCAAGGCGCCGGGGCGAGCACCCGCGCCAGTTCCCGCTGGATCTGCTCCGCCTCCCGGCGCACCTGGCCGGGTACGTCCCCGCGCTCTCGTATCAACTGGGCATAGATCGGAGCGTCATGTGCCGTGCTCAAGGTCTGGCGTCCCTTCTCGGTCCGGAGCCCGCTTCTGGGCTCAACGAGTGTAGGCGGGTTCGGGCGGTGTCCGGCCGGACGGCCCCGTCCGGTCCGCGCGGAGGCGCCGGTGCCGGTGCGCCGTCCCGGTCACGGCACCAGGTCCTGTCGTCAAAGTCCCGCTTGGCCCGCGGCGCTGCTTTGACGACAGGACCTAGGAAGCGGCGGCGGGTTCGGCGTCCGGCACCTGCGGCGGGTCGCTGAGCTGCTCGCGCAGGTAGTTCCAGACCACCGCGATCAACGCCGCCACTGGTACCGCGAGAAGACTGCCCACGACGCCGGCGAGGCTGCCGCCCAGCGTCACCGCCAGCAGGACCACCGCGGCATGGAGGCCGAGTCCGCGACTCTGGATCATGGGCTGGAACACGTTCCCCTCGAGCTGCTGCACCCCGACGATGATCGCCAGCACGATCAGCGCGTCCGTCAGGCCGTTCGACACCAGCGCGATGAGTACGGCGACCAGACCGGCGAACAGGGCGCCGACGATCGGTACGAACGCGGACACGAAGGTCAGCACCGCCAGCGGGAGCACCAGGGGCACGCCCACGATCCACAGGCCGAGGCCGATGAAGACGGCGTCGAGCAGGCCGACGAAGGCCTGGGACCGCACGAACGAGCCCAGGGTCTCCCAGCCGCGTGCGGCCACGACCGGAACGTCGGTGGCGAGCCGCCCGGGGAGTTGGCGGGTGAGCCACGGCAGGAACCGCGGGCCGTCCTTCAGGAAGAAGAACATGAGGAAGAGCGCCAGAATGGCGGTGACCAGGCCGTTGAAGACGGTGCTGACGCCGGTGACGACGGTGGAGACCGCGGTGCCGACGCTGTTCTGGATGCGTGCGACCGCGGCGTCGAAGGCCCCGGTGATCTGGTCGTCGCCTATGTTCAGAGGCGGCCCGGCGGCCCACCCGCGCAGTTTCTGGATGCCTTCGACCACGCCGTCGGCGAGTTCGCCGGACTGGGACGCCACCGGCACCGCGATGAGCGCCACGATCCCCGAGGCGAGGACGAGGAACAGCACGGTCACGAGGGACGCGGCCAAGGCGGGCCGCCACCCGCGCCGGCGCAGGAACGCGGCCAGGGGCCAGGTCAGGGTGGTGAGCAGCAGGGCCACTATGAGCGGCCAGACGATCGACCACATCCGCCCCAGGAGCCACAGTGCTGCTGCGGCCATCACGAGTACCAGCAACAACTCGACGGAGACGCGCGCCGACGTCCGGAGCGCGGCGGCGGTTTTCGTGGAACTCAACGTGGCAGGCATGGGGCCACCCTATGGGTAGCGCATCGGCGCTCCGGCACCCCCCGTCGCCCGCAAGAAAGCCCCGTGCGCAGCGGTACGGCCGACCGCGCCGGCCGGCGTGCGCGGCCGCCGCCCGGGCGCCGTTCGAGCCGTGTCCGGTGCATTGACAGGAGATGAACGCGGCTGGAGGCTGAGAGCGCTCTCAGGATTCAACGCATGCATCCGCCGCCTCTGCGCCGAGCCCCGAGGGCGCCCCCACCTCCCGCCGACGGGAGGTCCCCCCCACAAGGAGGACAAGCGTGTCTCGCTTATCCAGACTCCTGGCATTCGCGGTTTCGGCGCTGGTGCTCGGCACGGGCCTGACGGTCCTCGATCCGTCGACCCCGGCGACGGCCATACCAGCGACCATCCCCCTGACGATCAAGAACAACTCCGCACGCAGCGAACCGGTGTACATCTACAACCTCGGCACGCTGCTCTCCACGGGCCAGCAGGGCTGGGCCGACGCCAACGGGACGTTCCACCCCTGGCCCGCGGGCGGCAATCCCCCCACCAACGCGCCCGACGCCTCGATAGCGGGTCCGGCCGTCGGGCAGACCAAGACGATCCGGATGCCCAAGTTCTCGGGCCGCGTCTACTTCTCCATCGGTCAGAAGATCGTCTTCAAGCTCACCACGGGCGGCCTGGTGCAGCCCGCCGTGCAGAACCCGTCGGACCCCAACCGCAACGTCCTCTTCAACTGGTCCGAGTACACCCTCAACGACGCCGGCCTGTGGATCAACAGCACCCAGGTCGACCAGTTCTCGGTCCCGTACGCGGTGGGCGTGAAGGCGGCGGGCGGTACGGTCAGCACCACCGGCCGGCTCAAGCCGGGCGGGTACGGGGCCGTGTTCGCTCAGCTGCGCGCGGCCGGATGGGGCGGGCTCATCCAGAACCGTCCCGACGGTACGCCGCTGCGCGCCCTCGCGCCCGGGCACGGCATCGAGGCGGGCGCCCTCCCGGCCGGTGTCATGAACGACTACATCAACCGCGTCTGGAGCAAGTACAGCTCCTCCACGCTCACGGTGACGCCGTTCGCGAACCAGCCGCACACCCGCTACCACGGCCGGGTCTCGGGCAACGTCATGAACTTCACCAATGACGCGGGCGCCGTGGTCACCAGCTTCCAGAAGCCGGACTCCGACAGCGTCTTCGGCTGCTACAAGCTCCTGGACGCGCCCAACGACCTCGTCCGCGGCCCGATCTCCCGCACCCTGTGCGCGGGCTACAACCGCTCGACCCTCCTGACCAACCCCAACCAGCCGGACGCCGGCAGCGCCGACTTCTACAAGGACGCCGTCACCAACCACTTCTCCCGCGCCATCCACGCGCAGATGGTCGACGGCAAGGCCTACGGCTTCGCCTTCGACGACGTGGGCGCCCACGAGTCGCTGGTCCACTACGGCAATCCGCAGGAGGCCTTCATGACGCTGGAACCGTTCAACCCGTAGCACTCCGCCGAGGGTGCGGGGGTGCGGACCCGGCAACGGGCCCGCACCCCCGCACCGTGCCGCGCCATCGACCCGGACCGCCGTGCGAACTCCCGCTGCGCGCAGCCCCCTGGACGCCGGACACTCCGATTGGTTGAGCCACTCAGCCCACTCAGCCACTGACCGCTCACGTACGCGAACGCCACCGTGCCCGGGAGGGCCCACGGAGACGCTGCCCCGCGAGACCATCGTCGACGTCCTGGAGGGCAGGCTGCGTAACGGCGGTTGTCGTAGCGGGTAGCCACCGCCCGGTGCTGCCTCAGCCTGTTGATGGCGCGCTCGACGGTGTTGCGCTTCTTGTACCGCTCGTCGTCAAAACCGGGCGGCCGCCCGCCGCGTGAGCCCTTGCGTAGGCGGACGGCCTGGCTGTCGAGCTTCTCGGGGATCGTGTGCCGGATGCCCCGGCGCCGCAGGTAGTTCCGGATGGGCCCGTTGCTGTATGCCTTGTCGGCGGCGACGCTGTCGGACTTCCTGCGGGGCGTGCCCGGCCCAAGCTTCGGGACACGGATCTTCTCCAAGACCGGCTTGAACTGGGTGCAGTCCGCCCGCTGACCTGGTGGGACGATCAGAGACAGCGGGCGGCAGCGGCCATCCGCGCTCAGGTGGAGCTTGGTGGTGAACCCGCCCCGCGAGCGGCCCAGGCCCTCACCTCCCGCACCACCTCCACCAGGCGGGCGTGCAGGCTCTGCCACGGCGTTCGTCGTGGTGTTCGGGGACTTCGGCTCCCTTTCGAGCCGGGCGCCGGCGGTGGGCCGGTGCGGGCACCCGCCGCATGCTGATGCGCACGAACGATGGTTGAGTCGACCGAGACGTCCCAGTCGATCTCGCCTGCGGCGTCGGCTGCGGCCTGAACCTGCTGGAGCAAACGCTCCCATGTCCCGTCGGCAGACCACAGCCGGTGCCGTTCGTAAACCGTCTTCCACGGCCCGAAGCGTTCCGGCAGATCTCGCCAGTGAACACCGGTCCGCACCCGATGCAGAATCCCGTCGATCACCTGCCGGTGTTCCCGCCACCGGCCACAACGCCTGTTGCTGACCAGCAGAAACGGACGCAGACGTTCCCACTCGGCATCACTCAGATCACCCCGCCCCATGCCCGGAACAACGAGCAGCTCAGATGGGGAGTACCGGCGTCTACGATCGAGGAATGGACCACTACGAGAAGACGGCGCATCTGGAGTGGTGAGCCAACCCATCCACCTGCCTGGCTCGCATCCCGATCAGAGCGACGGCCACCGCCAGCATGGGTGCGTGGGAGGCAGTGTTCTCGCGCCCTCTCGACCACGGAGGCCGCGAGAATCTGAAACAGTTCATGGGCGCGGACCCCTGCTTTACCCTTCGCTTCGACGCCTCAGCCGTCGAAGACCAAACAGAGGACTTCGACGGCGTTGATCACCTTCGACTGACCGTCACCCCCGAGGCGTAAAAGCCGGGCAGCCCGACATGGACGGCCGGACGAGTTCTAGTCCTTCGGCTCACCTGGACGGGCCCCAGTCAAGAGGCGCGCGGGAGTGTTCAACCCCCTGCGGGAGGCTCCCACGCCCCTGCCGAAGGCCTCGTCGAAGTCGCACAGTTCAAGGAACACTTGGAAGGGCCAGGACGGGGTCCAATTTGGACCTACTGGTTCGAACGCCGGGGGGGGAGGACCATGCGCAAGGTCATCGGGTCGGGCGTCGTGCTCTGCACGGTTGTCGGGCTGGGCCTTTGGAAGGCCGACGCGGCTGAGATCGCTCCGGCTGCCGCGAATACTGACTGCCCGGCCGAGATCGGCCAGGGCAACGCCGGACCGTGTGTCACCGAGCTCCAGCACCAGCTCAACCAGCTCGGTACCCGGCCGCAGCTTGCGGTAGACGGGATCGCCGGCGTCAAGACGAAGCAGGCGATCATCCGCTTCCAGCATACGCCCAGCCTGAGGGCAGACGGAATCGCCGGACCGAAGACGAAACGCGCCATCCTGGACGCCCTCGCCACCCCTGCACCGCCTATCCAAGCACCGCCCCCTCCGGCACCGCCCGCACCTGCTCCACGGCCGGAGTGGAAGCTGGAGAGGGGCACATATGTCTTCAACCGCACCTTCACCCGTCAGATCGCCGACAACCCCGACGGGTACAAGCTGGAAAAGAGCAATCAGGAGCTCGTCCAGTGCAACATAGGCGGGTTGCTCGTCGGCAAGCTCCCCATTGCTGGGAAGTACATCGAACTGGTCAAGACGGACCTCTGTGATCACATGAGTGAATGGGCGGCCCACGACCTGGAGGCGACTGCGAAGGAGGCGGCAGCAGCGAATGCCTGCCTGTTGGGTACGACCGGGGACTACGCCGGCTCCCTCCAGGGCGGGGAAACCTTCCGCGTCGAGCGCGGCGGGAAATGCTGGGGGTAGAACTTCCCACTCCGCGCGGATGACAGCTTCGGCCTTTGGTGTGCGATCTACCCGTGCCGCCCGTCTAGTGGCAGAATCAGGTGCTCTTTCCGAATAGCTGCTGGGTTGATCAGGGGGTTGCTTATGGGGCCGTACGGAGCTTCGGGACGCTGCACCAAATGCGGGACTTGGCTGAGTGCGGAGCCCCAGGAACGCCTCCACTGCAGCAAGTGCAACTTGACCGCTGGGCGCCCCAGGAGGTACTTCGAGGAGCCTGAGTCGCGTGCCAGCCGAGCTGGCCTACCGCTCGTGTTAGGGGCGTTCATCGTTCTCCCGCTCGGCGGTGCCTGGCTCTTCGTGCAGAAGAAGTTCCCCATGTGGTCTGCGGACGACGAGCTCGGAGGGTTCCTCGAGCTGTTGATGATCATTGCGGGTAGCGCGGCAGTTCTTGTGGCGATAACACGTGCACTTGTGCCTTCTCAGGGCGGGTATCGCCACGAACATCTTCGTACCGAAGCGACGTGTTCCCATTGCAGGGGTGGTGGGCTGGTGCACGTCTGGATCCATAAGGGGACGCGTATCGGTGATCCGTGTCCCAAGTGCGAAGGGCGCGGAAGCACCATCACAACCTGGTGAGCGGCCGCCCGTTGTTCCGTACGCTCCCTCCCATTTCCATCACAGAGCTGTCTGGTCGCGGCCTGACGAACCTTCCTACGACCCCACACTCACCCGCAGCTCCTTCGCGATGACTGCGGTCTCCTCACCCGCGGCGACAGGGCTTCGGCGTAGTCGCGTGATGTCCGGTTCTTGATCATCCGAGGCTGAGGAGTACGAGGGGGCGGCGTAGTACAAGCTATGGATGACATCCGGTTGATCGGGCTGGACGCAGGCGTAGGGCGAAGCCACGAGGATTTTCGGACTAACAAGCGGGGCATCCTCGTGGAGATCACTTGCGAGTGGGAGGGCCCGCGGGACTGGCGGCGGCAGGGCCTCTTCTGTGGGTCGAATGTTTGGGGATCGAACAGGTGAAAGACGGGGGACACGGGGGGTGCTGTGAGCGCGACGCCGAACGAAGCCTTTGCTGATGTGCTGCTGGCTGAACTGAACGGCCGTACCACAGCGGACGGCAGACGCCGCATCGTGGAAACCGTCGACGATTCAGTGATGACGGCCGCGACGGTGGCCATTCTCCGAGACATTTTGGACCACATCACCGACTACGATTTCGAGAGAACGGACAACAGTACATTTTCTGAATCCCTCCATGCGGCGCGCCAGCGCCTGTTGGACGAACCAGACGGGCCCACAGCACCTGTCATCGGGTTCGTCTCGCTGATCAGCCTCAACGTAACTCTCCTGGCTCGGCGTTTCGAGTCACCCGATGCCGAGAAGCAGCGCCTTGCCGATCGCTATGCCGACTCGCTGTTCCCCGACCCGGCGATCGGCCGGGCGATCGAGCTGGTCTATGGCCCCCTCGGGCACCCAACCACCAGCCCCGGTGAAGCGGACTTCTGGTCGACCGTGGACTTTCCGAGCCTGCGGTACCACAAGGCGGGGACCACTTCATTTATCCTGCGGGGCAACAAACGAGTTCCGGACAACGAGGCCGGTGCTCGCAGCCCGTTGGCCGTCAAATGCGTTCTGTTTCCCTGGAACAAGCTGGCCGCCATTTCCCGGGCTACAGATCAATACGCTCAGCGCTACGGCGCCCAGTCCGTTTCGCCGCAAGTGGTCAAGCCCACCGCCTCCTCCGGGCAGTGGGTGCTGATGCCCTTCCAGGAGGGAGAAACCCTCGGAGAGATCCTCGCAGGGTTCGAGGCAGGGTCTCCGGTCATGGCCGCCAGGATCGCTATGGCGGAGGAAGTGGCGGGTAAAGTCACCACAGCCCTGCACGAACTCGCCTGCCGGACACCTGTCGTCGACGCCGATCCCCAGCGCCAGCATTTCGACCTGTCGCCCAACAACGTCATCATCGACGCGCAGGGCAACGCGATGCTCATCGACCTGGGCATCAATCACCTTTACAGCCGGCAAGTAGGAATCGCCGAACATGACGACGCCGTTTACGTCGCACCCGAGATCAAAAACAACAAGAAGGCGTCGCAGACCGCCGACGTCTACTCACTCGGCATCATCCTCATGCAGATCCTGGCTGGCGCACCGCCGCGCGACGGGCGGACACCAGAGATCATCTGGTCCACCAGCCCCAATCTGGGGCGTCTTCTGGAGGATCTGATAGAAGAACGCCCCGAGCGTCGACTGCTCGCCGTACCCCACGCACAGGGACTTGGGTATGACATCCTCCGCCAGCGGCTGGCTTTCTGTTTCGAACTCGTCCACCAAGAACCGGTAGCCGAGGCGAGCTTCCTCAGGTACCTGGCGTCCCGTGTGGCTCCTACCTCACGCGAGTTCTCAACCCAGTTCGAGCAGTGGCGGCAGTGTCGTGACGAATCCGAGTTCCGGGGGCCCTACGACAGGTACCTGCTGCTCTTCACCACCCTGTCCTCACTGGCGTGGTGGTTCATCGTATCCAAGACAGCCTTGGTCACTGTGCAGGCCATCGCCGTCGGTGAGGCAGAAGGGCTGCCCACCGGACCCGAGCTCTACGCCAAAGTCATCGCCCTTTCCCAAGGGCTGGTGGCGGCCAAGTTCTACCAGACGGTCTTAGCTCGGGTGACGACGCGTGGAATACCGGGTTTTCGCGCCCGTTGTACTGAGGTCGCGATGCGCTCCATGGCTCTGGTGGCGGTCCCGACGACCGTGCTCTCCACTTTCAGCTCCGATTGGTACTGGGTGTGGCCCTGGACATGTGCGGGAGGTGCCGTGGCCGTCGCCCTGAGCAATTGGGCCACGTGGTCGACAGCCAACGATCTCCTACGGAAGTCCGAGGACTTCCTGTCGACCACACCTGACGCGAGCCGTCGCTTCGCTCGTGGTTATGAGCAGTGGTGGTGGACGATGCTGCTCTACGCCGCGATTATCGCCACGATCGGGGCCGGAGTCCAGGCGGGGCAACTTAAGGACACGCCCGCGTACGTCTTCATCCTGGTTGTGATCACCGTCGGGGTGCACTACGGAACCAAATGCGCGGCTGCCGGCCCGGCGGTCTGCGGCAGTATCGCTCGTGCCTTCTCCGCCGGACAGCGACTGGAGATACTCCGGCGCCGAGGCATTAGCTAACTAGTTCTTGCATAGTGGGTGGTGAGACGTCGAGCGCCCCGCCGGGTGGTCTTTCAGCTCGATCGTGCCAAGTCAGGTTGGCTCTCTGCCGGTGGAGAGCAGGCCGACGACAGCCTGGACGGTGTCGCTCATGTACTCGCGGCGGCCGAGATGGCGGGCGAGGGCTTCGACGTACTCCGAAATCCGGTTCATGGCGGTTTGCCAGGTTGATCGGCCAGGGAGAGCGGAACAGGCACGGCTTCCAAGATCATGGAATTTTCGACGCCCCGTGACCTGCCTGAAAGTCCGTACCTGCCGAATCATCATCGCTGATCCCGTCTGCCCTTGACCAACTCCGTGAGCATCCAGACGTCGCGCCGGAAGAAGTGCCCCGGCTGCTGGACCGCCTCGCCCAGGTGCCCGATCCTCGTGATCCCCGTGGAGTGCGCCACGCTCTGGTCGGCGTCCTTGCCCTGGCCGCCTGCGCGGTGCTGGCGGGGGCAATGTCGCTGCTGGCGGTCGGCGAATGGATCGCCGACTGGCGCGAGCGCCTTCAGTTGCCGCAAAAGCCACACACCAGCCATCAGATCCGCGGCAACTGGCGCTAACTATTCGGCGATTCGTATGAAACGAGCGCCATTCTCAGGCTTGCGCCACATCCGGTTGGCGTGGGCCCCTGCTGGGATATTCGTACCGAAATGCACAGGTGACCGCGTGATTGGCTAGAAGTCGCCGGCCTTGGAACGTCGGCGCACCGCCCGCGAGCGGGTCCTGCGCCTCCACCACGGGCGTGCGTCGCGTTTCGCCGGGGCAGGGGCCGGCACGGTGCGGATCAGTGTCCGGCCGCGGTCTTCACCACCGCCACCGCCGTTCCGATCGCCGCATCGATCCCCCCGGCCAGCAGCGCGAACGCCGTTCCCCCGCCCATGCGGAGCCCTCCGTAGCAGCCCCATGCGAACAGGGTGGCGACATTGACCCCGGCGGCGGTGAGCAGGGCGGTGTCCAGGCCCATGACGCCCAGTGCGGACACGCCGATCAAGAGGAGGGGCCCCACCGCGGACAACAGCAGCGGGCTGCTGACGAAGAGCATCGAACGCAGCTCCCGTCCCGTGGCGAGAGCCCCGTGCGTCACCCGGTGGGCCTGCTGGTCGGCGACGAGCGCGGCGAGCCACAGACCCACGGAGGCCGTCACCACGGTCGCCGCCGCGCCGAACAGGTCCGTGTGGCCGCTGCCGGCCAGCCCGATGACGACCGAGATCATGGTGATCGTCGCGTAGAGCCGTTCCTTGAGTTGCGCCGCGGCCGCAGGCGGTGCCACCGCACGTTCCGTCACACGGGCCACCGTAGGGGACCGCTGCACCGGCAGACCGAAACCACACCGGCCCTGCGGCGGCACGCAGCCTATCTGATCAGGCAGTTGCCCCCGCAGCATCCTGGGGCGGCCCCCTCTTCTCGGAATGGCTGCGTCCGCCGCACCGCCTTCGAGACAATCCGTGGACGTCGGTCCGGCGGCCAGTCCGTCCCACCCCTAGGAGCAGCCGGTGTCGTCGCAGGAGATCGACTTCACGCTCACCCCCGAACAGGCCGCCTACGGCGTCATACTCAACGCCACCCTCCCGACGGGCCCCGCCCGCCTGCGCATCCCGTCCTGTCGCGACGGTGACCTCGTCCGGGCCCGGGTCGGTGACCAGGAGGTGCTGCTGCGCATCAGGGTGGCCGCCGCCCAGCCGTCGGGCCCCCAGCCGTCGGGCCCCCAGCCGTCGGGCCCCCAGCCGTCGGGCCCCCAGCCGTCGGGCCCCCAGCCGTCGGGCCCCCCGCCGACGGGCCCCCCGCCGACGGGCCCGCCCGCCCCGGCCCCGGCACCGGCGGCCTCGTCACGCACCGGATGCCTCGTCGCGGCCGGGGTCGTCGCGGCCGTGATCGTCGGCTTCTTCCTGATCGGCTCCGGCGACGACACCGACGGCAAGGCCTCCGCGTCCTCGACGCGCACCCCGTCGGCCGATTCCCCATCGCCGTACCCGTCGTACAGCCCGTCCTACAGTCCGTCATACGCCCCGGCCTACCCCACCGCCGACGCGGCGACCGAACCCGCGACCACGGCCCCGACCAGCGCGGCCCCCAGCCCGTACGACAAGGGCACCTGCCTCAACGGGACCCTGCCGGACTCGACGACGCCCCAGCGCGTCAACGACGTCGACGAGGTGCCCTGTTCGGCCTCCGACGCGCACTACCGCGTGATCGAAAGCATCCCCTTCACCTCCGACATGAACCGCTGCGACGCCTACCCCAAGACCGAGTACGCGTTCTCCTACCGCTACACCCTCAACGGCTCCGTGATCAACCAGTACGTGTACTGCCTCGTCGGCCTCGGCTCGTACGCCCGTTGAGGCCGGACCGGGCGGAAAATGCCCGGCGGAGCGGGCACGGGAGAGTGCTGCGTTCCGCCCGTCACCGCAGCCCGGATCGAGAAGCTCGACGCGGGCTTGGCGATATCGGCCCCCGCGATGGGCGGCCGGAGCTGCAACGTTCAGCCGACGCCGTTCGACTCGGCGGACCATGGCTCGTGCGACATGCCACAGTCTGGAGCCGGCGCGGGCACACATCCAGCACCGTCCGGCTGCCGCCGTATGCGCCCCATCTGAACCCCGTCGAGGCCGTCTGATCACTCGTGCGCGGAACGACGGCCAACGCCGCGTTCGCCACACCTGACGGCCTCCTCCTGTCGGGGAGGCACCGGTGTCCGTGGAGCGCTGTATGTCCCGCAGAGGGGCAGGGCTGTCATGAGATCGACGCCGAGCCGTGACCTCGCTCGATGATTCAACGATCATTCTCCTCCTAATCTGATCCTGTTCAAAACAGAGGGGGAACAGAGCAGTGAAGCTCAACAAGCGCCTGGCCGCGGTGGCCGCGGCCGCGGTGGTCGGCCCGACGGTCCTCATGTCCACGCCCGCCATGGCCGATGAGGCGGCGCAGCCCGCGGTGACCGTCCCGGACACCGAGCCGAAGGGCGACGCCGAGCCTGGAGGGACGCCCGAAGCGGCGCACGGGGCGGCGCCCGCGGTCACGGCCGGACCGGAGGCCGAGCAGACCGAGCCCCGGAAGGCGGAGAGCCGTAAGCCGGCGGGCCCCAAGTCCGAGCAGCGGACGCCCGCCGGCCAGCAGGCGTCCCCGGCGGCCGGGAAGACCTCGGACGACGACCTGTTCGACCAGCCCACCGGCATTCTGATGGGCCCCGAGGTCACCGTCCACGGCATACCCAAGGACGGGTTCAAGAAGGGCGGCAGCTGGACGAAGTTGACCGTGGAGGTCGACAACGCCGGTCACCGCGCCGTCCCGAACTACACGCCGACGATCCATGTCGTCGAGTGGGACGGGGCCTTCACCAGCTCCCAGGTCAAGGTCGAACGGCTGGTCGGCGGCGCCTGGCAGCCCGTCAAGGCCGTCACCGGTGAAGCCCTCGGACCCGGACTCCGGTACCCCCTGGGCGCCACCGCCTCCGTGGCCGCCGAGGCGAACTACACGGTGGACGTGCGGATCAGCTTCGCCGCCGACACCCCGGCCCTGCCCTTCGAGCTCTACGCCGACGGCGTCAGCCGGGACGGCTCACGTGTGAGCGCGTCCCCCGCAAGCTGGTACCAGACCAAGATCGAGGGCGCCGCTGACGGGGGCGAGGAACAGCCGACGGTCATCGAAGGGCCCGCTCTCACCGTGAGCGGGGTGCCCGCCTCCATCACGGCCGGTGGCGGCTGGGCCCAGGTCACCGTCCGCGTCGACAACGCCGGGAAGGACGCGCAGAAGGCTTTCGACCTGGGAATGACCGTGTCCCACCTGGACCGGTCCGGCATGAGCCGAGACCAGATCCAGGTCGAGGTGTACAGCAAGGACGAGAACGGCGTTCTCGGATGGCACCCGACGGAGGACCGGACCGGGGAGCGGGACGATTTCGCCTACCAACTCGCGTCCGGGCCCATCGGCAGCGGCAAGGCCTTCGATGTCCAGGTCCGGATCCGGGTGTCCGCCCAGGCGCCCACGGGCGACGTCAGCATCCGTGTCTGGGGCAGCGGGCCGTACGACGAGGAGTCCCACTCCCTGGTGCTGTCGCGCTCCAAGGCCCGACTGACCAAGATCGTCGCGCCCACGACGAACAACGGCGGCGGCACGGGAGGCAACGGCAGCGGCACCGGCACCGGCGAGAACACCGGCGGGACCGGCAACGAGCCGAAGCCCGACGGCGGCATGACCCCGATCGACACCGACACCGACACCAGCACGGGCGCCGGCACGGGGACTGGCACCGGCACTGGTGGGAGCACCGGCAACGGCTCCGCTCCCAGCGGTGGGGAACTCGCTGCCACCGGCACCGACCCCGCCACCTCATGGGCCCTCGGCGGCGCGGGCGTTGCGGTGGCCATGGGCGCCGCACTGATCGCCGGCACCGGCCGCCGGCGCCGCACCACGGCCTGAGACACCCCGATGCCGCCGCCCCTCCCGGAGTGCGGCGGCATCGACGCAGCGCGAGGAACGCGGTCAAGGCACGCTGCTACCTGTTGTCGTTACCTTGCTGGCGGTATTGGTCGTCGGCCTACCGATCACCGAGTGGTGTGTCTGCCGGACGTGGACGGGCTGCCCGGCTGGGCGGTGGTCGAGGCCGAGGTAGAGGCCGAGGACGGCGTCGACGGGTTCGAGGGCCGGGCCTCCCTGTGGTCCGTACGGTGGATGTTGTCGGCCCGTAGGCCCGCACTGTCCAGGGTGATGTTGAAGAAGACCTCCTCACCTGGGCGCAGATGGTCGTCCTTTCCCTGAATTGCCGAAGCTTCTGCATGTACATCAGGTCCGTCGCCTTCCTGGCTGATGAGACCGATTCCGCGGGCAGGGTCGAACCACTTCACGACACCGCATGGCGACACGCTTTCCCTCTCCGCTCGGGTCGGATCCGGAAGTCGACACTGTCCGCCTGATCCTTACCGGCGGGGAGGGCGTGAGCGGGGGCGTGAAGCAGCGGACCCCAGCGTGACTGCAGCCGACGGGCGCCCATGGTGGACAACGCGCCGCAGCCAGCCACCCGGACTGGCCGGAGCGGCGCTACGACGCTTCCTGAGGCTGCTCCGGCCCTTTCACCGTTGGTGCTGCAGGGCATCGGCGCCTGCGGCGATGACCGCGGCGAGCCGGTTGGCGAAGTCCGCGTTGCATCCGCCGAGCCGGACGAATCCGTGGCCTGCCACTGGCCCGTCGTTGCTCAGGGAGGGAAGGGTCATGTCCGCGCGCGCGAGCGCCGCTTGGAGGTTGGCGACGGCGTCTTCGCCGGCCTGGTAGGCGGCGTTCTGGCGCCGCCTGTACCGGATTCGTTCGGCGTGGGTCATCTCGTACGTCATGTTCCTGACCTTTCGCGGTAGAGGGACCCCGGTCTCGGGCAGGGCACGACCGCTGCCCGCGGCACGTCGTCGGGTGTGCCGCAGTGAGGGGACGCCCGGGGAGAAAAGGGGTGAGGTTCGGGCCGCAGCGCGGTGGGCGGGTCCAGGCGCGGCGCGGGAGGGGACAGGGTGGTAGGCCGTCGGGCTGAGTCTGCGTACGGCCCGTGACCATCGCTTTCGATCTTCGTTTCAAAGGTGCAGGCGACATCCGACGGTTTCAATTCCGGTGTGACGATCGAAGCAATCCCACGCCCGGCCGGCGGGACGCCACTCGTCATCGTGGCACTGCCTGGTACGACTGGCACGACTGGCACGACCCCGCATGCCTGGCGCGAGTGGCGCAGTCGTACACGCAGGGCCGTTGTGCGGTCTACCCGAATCCGTGACCGTGGGACGGAGACCGGACAGCTCTGCTGTCTGCTGCCGGGTAGCCGGGAGGAATCCTGTCCTGGCTGCGTCTGGCCCCGGCCGCCTGTCTGAGCTGGGCGGGCGCGGAGGCTGCCGGGTGGCGGTGTCGGGGCGCGGCCTGGCGTGGCGGCCGGGTGAGGGTGATTTGGCGGACCAGCTGCTGGAAGCATGCCAGTGCTGCGACGGCGGGTAGGGCGGACGCCGCCGCGGCGGTGATCGTTCTGGGCGCCTGGGCCACGCACAGCAGTGTGGCCAGGGTGGAGAACAGCAACACGATGGACCAGGAATGGAGTGCGCGGCGCTGGTGCAGAGCGGATCTGAGGATGGACAGGGAGGCGACCACCCAGGGACCGTAGATCAGCAGGGGCCACCAGATGATCACTTCGCGGGCCGTGTGGGGTGCGGCGCTGTGGCGCAGGGCGTCGCAGATGGCCAGCCCGCTGAGGATGCTCACCACGGCGGCGATGACGGCGACCAGCGCAGCCGTGAACAGACTTCCCGTTTGCAGCAGGGCCGCCACCGGCGGCCTCGACTGGCCACGACGACGGTGCCCGCTGGGGGCTGGTGAGGGCGGACGCTCGGCAGGGGGGTGCGGCGGCCCGGCAACGAATCCGATGGTGCCGGTCGTCTCGCTGATCCCGTCGAATCCGACTCGGGTGAAGGGCTCCGACAGCCCACCTGTGGTGTTCTGTTGGAGAAGGCCGGCGAGTTCTGCCGCGGGGTCCCACGGCGGATGCGCCTCGCCGGGCCCGCCCAGCGGTTGTTCGGGGGAGGGCTGCTGTAGGTGTTCTGGTCGGTCCCAGTAGGCGGAGACATCCGGCGGGAGGTGGAGGCCTTGGGTGCCCGGGTATCCGTACGGCTCATACACGGGCGCTGCCATCCGAGCACTCGCGGGCAGGCGTCGCTGACGGTGCCGCCTTCCCCGACCGTCTGCCGAAGTCAATTTGGATCATGCTCATCGTATGGAGGAAGTCCTCGAAGATCGACGAGGAGTATTGAAGATCGATTTCCAGACTCTCGTGTTCCAGCGTTGCGTTCCGGGTCTTGCCGCCGTCGGTTGAGAGCGGAGTGAACATCCACTTCCCGATCCGAGTGGTCCGGGAGGGAAAGCCGCCTCCCTGCCCGTCTTCCTGCGCAGTCTCGCAGGGGGTGACGGGGTGCTTTGCTGTTGTCATATTCCATAAACGCTCTCGGTGTTGGTCTGGGTGTGTGCCATTCGGGTGATGGTGGTGGACGAAAAGACGTTGACGCTGTCCTATCGGTTCTGCAAACCACCCCGGAGTCGCAGCCCCCGCGCCCTTTCGTGTCGGCCGTCGCCCCTCGCTGCGGCGCCGTCATCCCTCTGTGCCCATCGGCGTTGAGCCCCCTCGCCGGCTCCGCGAATCCGCTTCCCAGGCGTCGGGCGGCACACCATCGCCGACGGATCATCAGTAAGTAGACAAAGATGCCAAAGTCGGCGTATTGCTGCGCATGGCTGCAATCGGAGGAGAGGGCGCAACTCTGCATATGCCTCCGCGTTATGCCGAGGGATCGCACGGGGGCTTCGGTCCTGTGTGCGTACTTGGACCCCGGCCTTTGAAAGGACCAGTTGTGGGAGGCATCCTCCTGTGGATCATGCTGATCTTGGTCGCACTGGCGACCAGTTGCACGGCGTTGACGTCATCGGCGACCGGCCGACTCTGTCATCTGGACACCCTCGAACTGAGGCGTCGGCAACGTTTCAAGCACATCATCTCCCTCCATGTCGACGCCGTCCGGTCGTCTCATGCGGCGGCTGCGGCACCACCCGAGGGGGAGCCGATCGGTCTCTCGCCTCGTCCGAGCGGGGAGCCGCTGCGGGTCGTCGATGAGCCGTGTTGGCCTTGCTGTACCCCAGACCGTTAGGCAGGAGGGCGCCTCGTCGACAGCCGGCACCGCTCGCTGAACGGCTGCGACGCGGACGGCTCACCGGCCCCCGACTACTCCTCCCCGGCGCGATGGCGTATGGGATCGCCGGGTTATCACTTTGCGAGCCGGGCCCGAAGAGCCGGGTGCGGCAGGCTGATATGCCATCCAATTCCGTACGCCAGTAGGCCGTTCCGCCGACACCCCGGGTCAGACGCCCACCAGGTCGGAAAGGCGGTTGATGTCCTTGAAAAACCCCCGCATTCCGTACATTGCCGTGCGTGGTAAAACCCCGGCAATCCGGACACGGGTGAGGGAGTGCAGAAACCCCGGCAATCCGTCTAATGCCCGGTTTCGCCTGTCGTGCGGGGCATGCTGAAGCGGCTACCTTGTTCCAATTCCTGCTGATGAACCTCTGTTTTGGGAGCCGAAGGGAATGTCAGGACATGCGTGAACAGAAAGAATTATTATCTGCCTGTTGCTGTGAAATTCTCCCGAGGCAACGGGCGACGAGCCACCCCCCGCCCAGGGGTACCCCCTGCCGGTCTTACCCTCACCAGGAGGATCGTCTGTCGCTCCCCGATCGGCAGAAGGCCCAAGGTCCCCCGCAGGGGCGGGCGCAGTCAGGGGTGAGGGTTGCGTGAGGAGGGCCACCGGCACCAACCTGGCTGCTCGCAGCCTGCGCTCGGTGGTGACGCGGGTGGCACGCACGGTGCGGGTGGCACTGATGCGGGTCACCCGCCGCCTGGCTGACCGGGGCGGCGTCAGCGGAAACGCCCCGCCGTACACGAACGCGAGCTCGATTCGCGCACTTCAGGATGAGTACCGAGCGGGTTTCTCCCTACCCCAGCTTCCTCCTGCGAGGGCCGCGAGCGACTACCGGGAATGTCCCTGGTGCCGAGCCCTCGGCACTCCCGAGCCTCGTGGCCGGTCCGGGCCCCCGGACCATTCATGATGACGCCGCCGACCTCACGCACATCCGGGGTGCTCAGCTCCAGCGTGGTGCGCCTCCGGGCGCCCAAGTCGGGGTCCCGCACCGGCTCGGCCCGTTCGATCCAGGCGTCCACCTGCTCGGGCGTGGGGTCGTCGGGCAGCTCGAGCTGAAGGTGCGCAGGCGATCATGCACGGGGGTGTCGACGTCGCCCACGCCGGATGGTCCCGGGCTCGACGGCATGGCACGTCATCAACAGGCCCCCATTCGTGGCAATCTGCTGGCCAGGACAGTGACATGAGGCCGGAGGTAGCCCGCCCGTGGCGGCGATCAGCAATCCCACCGTCGCGCGACGGCGCTTGGGGGCCGAGCTGCGCCGGCTGCGTCAGGCCAGTGGGCTCAAGAGCACCGAGGTGGCCGAGCGGCTCATGGTCTCCCAGCCCAAGATCAGTCACCTGGAGAACGGCCGTCGCGCCATCAACCCCCGTGATGTGCGCGATCTGTGCGCGATGTACGGAGTGACGGACCAGAGGGTCGTCGAGTCGCTGATGGAGATGGCCAGGGACTCCGGCCGACAGGGCTGGTGGGACGTCTACGGCGAGCTCCCGGACAGCGTCTACATGTCCCTGGAGACCGGCGCCGCCTCGATCCACACCTACGAGCCCCTGATGGTCCCCGGTCTGCTGCAGACCCCCGCCTACGCCGAGGCCGTCATCGGGGAGGCGATTCCCCCGCTGACCGTGGAACAGGAGGGGGCGCGCTTGAAGGTGCGGCTGCGCCGTCAGCACCGGATCTACGACCCGGCGCGCCCGCTGCGTCTGTGGGTCGTCCTGGACGAGTCGGTTCTGCGTCGTGTCGTCGGTGGCCCGGACGTCATGCGCGAGCAACTGGAGCACCTGGAGGCGCTCGGCGGCGAGCCGCACATCACCGTGCAGGTCCTCCCCCACGCGATCGGGGCTCACCCGGGCCTGTCGGGGCAGTTCTCCCTGCTGAGGTCCGCCGACAGCCCGCAGGTGGAGGTGGTGTACCTGGAGCGGTTCACCAGCGATGTCCACCTGGAGAAGCCATCCGACGTGCAGCGCTACAGCGCGATGTACGACCGCCTCCAGACCCGGGCCCTCGACCCGGACCGCAGCGGCCGGTTCATCGCAGAGGCCGTCACGTCGTACATCGACGCGGACGGAGGGAGCCGCGGCCCGCGGGGCAGCCGAAGCGGAGGGGAGGAAGGCCGCGGCCTGTTCGGCGGCTGTCGATAGCCGCGGCCGGCCCGATGCCGGATGGTGGTCGTCCGGCCGGACAGGCGGCCTGCCCGTCGCGGGCGCTGGTGACGTGCTCCCGTGCGCCGGTGCGGTGCCACGGTTGAGTTTCGTACGATCAGTCAACACGCCTATGCGCAAGGCATGTTCGCCGCCGGCCCGGTCGCTGCGCACCCGCCCTGGACCTCTCTCGGCTTTCGCGCCCCGTGTTCCTCTGGAGGCTCGCCTATGCCCGGACCCCTCACTCCTCCCCTCCTCCGCCACCGAGGCCGACCCGTTCAGCGCGGCCTGCGCGCATTGCTGGCCGCCGCACTGGCCGCGACCGGGCTGGCCTCGCTCCTTCTCGCGCCCCCCGCCCAGGCGCTCGAGGCCGCACCGGGGTCCCCGGTCGTGGCCACCGCCGGGGACGGCACGACGACAGCCTTCGTCCGTGCCGGTGACAGCACCCTGTTCCGGCGTGACCGCGACCCCGCCACCGGCACGTGGAGCGACTGGACCAGCACCGGGGGCACCACCAACGGCGACCCGGCCGTCGGTCGCCGACTGGACGGCCGGCTGGAGGTCTTCGCCCACCGCCGCAACGGCGACCTGTGGCACCAGACCTGGGCCAAGGGCGGCTGGGGCCCCTGGAGCAACATGGGCACCCCGCCGGGCACCACCGTAGTGGGCACGCCGGTCGTCGTGACCAACGACAACACCGCGAGCTCCGCCAACTCCAGCGGACAGGTCCAGGGCAACACCGACGGCCGCCTGGAACTCTTCGTCCGCGGGGCGGACAACGCGATCTGGCACTGCGCCCAGCTGGCGCCCAATGGCCGGGTCTGGAGCGGCTGGGAGAAGCTGGACGGCGGCCCGTGGGCCGGCAAGCCCGCGGCCGTGGTCACCGGCTCCGGCCGCATCGCCCTGGTCGCCCGCACTCAGGACGGACACATGAAAGCGACCGCCCAGGCGGCGCCCGGCACCCAGCAGACCCCGCTGCCCGCCGGGAACTGGGCCGCCTGGACCGACCTCGGCGCCGGCTGGACCAGCGACCCCGCCCTGGTCGCCAACACGTACAGCGCCGTCGGCCAGCAACCCGGCGCCCCACGTACCGGCACCCTGCTGCAGGTCTTCGCCAACCGCGCCGGCAACCGCGCCTGGACCCTGGCCCAGTCCGAACCCGGCACCACCGCCAACCCGGCCGGGCACTGGGACACCGGCCACCCCTACGACCTCGCCCTGAACCTGATCGGCCCGCCCCAAGTGGCCAGCACCAACGACGGACGCCTCTCGGTCTTCGGCGTCAACGCCAACCACATGGTCAGCTTCCGCTCCCAGACCCACACCCTCACCCCGGGCAGCAACGCCACCGGCATCTGGAACGGCGAGAAGACCCCGCTCACCAACCTCAAGGCCCGCGGGTTCGCCGTCACCCGCACCGCCACGGGCGCGTTCACCGTCCTCGCCGTCCAGGCGGGCACCGCCAAGCTCTTCGCCCGCGACCAACTCGCCGCCGGCACCGAGAAGTCGCCTCCGGGCATCTGGCTCTCCTGGCAGGACCTCGCCAGGATCGGCTCCGGCCCGTGCGGCGGACCCGGCTCCCTGGCCTGCCTCAACATCACCAACGGGGACCTCAATCTGGCCCTCGACCTCCAGACCCCCACGGACAAGACAACCCGGCTCAGCCGCGCCACACCCGACACCACGTCCGCCACACAGCGCTGGTCGCTCCGACCGCTGCCCGACACCACCGACGGCACCTTCATGATCGCCAACAGGAACGGCAAGTGCGTGGCCGAGCAGACCGAGACCATCGGCCCCTGGCACCTGCGCCTGGGCGACTGCGCCACCGACGCCTACCTCACCAAGTGGTACCTCGAACCGGTGACCACCAGCACCACCGCGAAGCCCACGCTCTACCGCATCCACCAGGCCGGCAAGAACCCCGGCCAGGAGTACTGCCTGACCGCCCTGCAGAACAGCGAGACGGGGCACGACCCCACCCTGGTGGAACGGGTCAACTGCGGCGACGGCCAAGCCAACCACAAACAGAACTGGAGCCTCGGCCGGCACGGCGCCACCGCCCCGGGCGTGCTCGACCTCGCCCTCCAGCACGCCGCCGCCGCGTGCGCCAGCGACAAGACCAACAACACCTGCACCTTCCAGGACACCAGCACCCCGGCTCCCTACAACGCGCCCGGCTGCGTAGCCGGCGACGTCCTGTACAACCAGAGCCCCGACAGCAACGCCACCTACTCCGTCAGCTGGACCCACTGGATCGGCTCCCAGTGGTCGGTCGCCGGCGCCCTGACCATCAAGTTCTCGGACGTCCTCTCGACCCAGTTCACCACCACCCACACCTGGATCGAGCAGGACAGCACCGCCAGGACCGCCACGATCACCGTGCCGCCCGGCAAGTTCGGCTGGCTGGAGTACGCGCCGCTGGCCCGCGAGACCGTCGGCTACTGGAAGATCAGCCTCAACGGACACAGCTACACCGTCCCCGGCCACAACCTCTCCTACGCCAAGGACAACACCGAGGGCAAGAGCTCCCTGATCGTCACCCACACCGCCACCGAACCGCCCACCAACGCCACCTGCAGGCGATAGGCCGCCGCCCGACCGCTCCGGTGACACGGGCGGCTGGGCCGGCGGTGTGCGGGCGTCCACGCGGCCTCCCGGCCGGGCCCGCCCTGGCCCGGGCCCGGCCGGGTCTCAGGTGTTCAGCTGCCACAAGGCGAGGTTCAGGCAGGCGGCGAAGGCGACCCAGGCGGCGTACGGGAGGAGCAGCCAGGCCGCCGGCCGGTGGATCCGGCCGAAGAGCACGGCGGTCACCACGACGGACGCCAGGAGCAGGCAGATGTCGGCGAAGGCGAGGCCGTACTGCCGGGCAGCGAAGAACAGCGGCGTCCAGGCACAGTTGAGGGCGAGCTGGACCCCCCACCACAGCATCGCGGTCCGCACGGTCGCGCCCCCGCTCCGGCGCAGGACCAGCCAGGCCGCCACCGCGACGGTGACGTACAGGACCGTCCACACGGGGCCGAACACCCACGCGGGAGGTGCCCACGCAGGCCGCTCCAGCATGGCGTAGAAGGACCCGGCGCCACTGGCCGCGAGCCCGCCGATCCCGGCCACCGCGAAGACCGCGAGCAGCAGGAGGAGCAGCGCGGGCCACCGGCCGCCGGTGCTTCCGGGCTGCGGGGAGGGCTGCCGGGGCGCTGCACACATGATCGCTCCTCGTCGTCGACGCGGCTTGCCGTCGGGTCGATGCGTCCTGCCGTCCGCGGGCTACTTCGCGGCGCGGGGGCCGTTCGGATGCGCGCGCCCGCCTGTCCGCCCGCGCGCCCGGCAGCGTTGGGGCCGGGGCGCCGTCCGCGGCGGCCGCACGGCTTAACGCCCTCCGATCACTTCCTTAAGCGGAACCTAAGCTTCGCCCAGGCCGTCCGGGAACGAACGAATGTCCGTTTGCGGGCGGCTAGCGTGCTGCCCGCAATCCCAACTCCCCAGTAACACAGAGGTAGGCACGCGATGGGCAGCACAGTCGGTCACCGCCGCAGGGCCAGCGGCAAGGCGAAGGCCACGGGCGCGATCGTGGCGGCGGCGGTGATCGGCGGCGCCGCGTTCGCGTTCACGGGGACCGCGCAGGCCGCCGCGGTCGGAGCCGTGTACACCACCGGCAGCTCTTGGAGTGGCGGTTACACCGGCCAGTACGTCGTCACCAACAACACGGGCGGGGCGGAGTCGGACTGGACCCTCGCGTTCGACCTCCCCGCCGGTACGAAGATCGACTCCGTGTGGAACGGAACCCATACGGTCGAAGGCCGGCACGTCACCGTGAAGCCCGCGAGCTGGAACCGCATGCTGGCGCCGGGTGCCTCCGTCACCGTCGGCTTCGTCGCGAGCGGTTCCGGTACCCCCGGCAGTCCGACGGGATGCCTGATCAACGGGGTCAAGTGCTCCGTGGACCAGAGCGCGACCCCGCAGCCCGGCGGCCGGCCCACCACCCTGCCCACAACCGCCCCGACGGCCCCCGCCCCGACGGCCCCCACCACCGCGCCCACCCCGACCGCGAGCCCGGCCCCCACCAAGGGCTCCACGCCCACCGCCGCCCCGCCCGCGCCCGTCCCCGCGGCCGGGGGGCGCTTCGCCCCGTACGTCGACACCTCCCTCTATCCGGCCTACGACCTGCTGGACACGGTCACGCGTACCGGAGTGAAGGAGTTCCACCTCGCCTTCATCACCTCGGGCGGTGGATGCTCACCGCTGTGGGGCGGCGTCACCGACCTGGCGAGCGACAAGGTCGCCGCGCAGATCGGCGCGCTGCGCGCCAAGGGCGGCGACGTCCGCGTGTCGTTCGGCGGGGCCGCCGGCCGCGAACTGGCGCTGAACTGCGCGAGCGCCGACGACCTCGCGGCGGCGTACGGCAAGGTCGTCGACCAGTACCGGCTCACCAAGGTCGACTTCGACATCGAGGGCGCGGCCCTGCCGGACGCCGCCGCCAACACCCGCCGCGCCCAGGCCATCGCCCGGCTGCAGAAGGCCCACCCCGGCCTGGACGTGGCGTTCACCCTGCCCGTGATGCCGGAGGGGCTGACCCAGCCGGGCGTGGCCCTGCTGGCCGACGCGCGGAAGAACGGAGTGCGCGTCGACTCCGTCAACATCATGGCGATGGACTACGGCCCCGCGTACGCCGGAGACATGGGGCAGTACGCCACCGAGGCCGCGACGGCGACCCAGGCCCAGCTCAAGGGGGTCCTCGGGCTGTCCGACCAAGCGGCCTGGAAGGCGGTCGCCGTCACGCCGATGATCGGTGTCAACGACGTCGTCACCGAGGTCTTCTCGGTCTCCGACGCCACGCAGCTCGTGGAGTTCGCCGCGGCCAAGGGGATCGGCCGGCTGGCCATGTGGTCCGCGACCCGCGACAAGCAGTGCCCGGCCGGCGCCCTGAACCACGCCGACGCCACGTGCAGTTCCGTCCTCCAGCAACCCCTGGCGTTCACCAAGGCGTTCAGCGCCTTCCGCTAGCAGGAGGCCCGGAGCTGCGCAGTACCGCCACCACCTCCGCCGTGATCTCGCTCTCGTTGCGCTCGAAGTCCGCCCCGGTGAGCTGTGCCGGGTCCGACGGAAGACCGGTGAGCACCGGAGTGTGCAGGTGGCCGCCCGGGAGCCCGGGGCGGAGCTCCAGGCGCAGCCGGTTGGAGCGGTAGGCGACCTCGTTCGAGAGGTAGCCGCCGCCTCCGCCGGCCACGGCGCGCGAGCCGGGGGTGGGGCCGTCCGCCCGGTCCACCGGGCTCCGCCCGCCGGCCGGGATCTCCGTGACGGCCGTGTTCAGGCGTACGGGATACGGCGCTTGGACGGCGGTCATGGCGTCGGTGGGCAGGCTGGTCCGCAGGAACTCCGCTCCGGAACCGAGCCCGGGCGCCGTCACGGGGTGTTCGCGGGTTCCGCCCGAGAGGGCACGCGCGTTGTCCGGGTACGGGTCCGCCGAGCGGGCCCGTCCCGCCCACGCCTCCAGGGTGAAGAGGCCGGGGTAGCCCTGGCTGATGCTGGTGATCATGTCCGCGGAGCGCGGACCCGCGGCCAGCCGGGGGCCGTAGGCGCGCTCGACGACGCCCGCATCGAAATCGGCGTAGCGGACCGGGAGGACCACGGCCCGGAACTCCGCCGGCGAACCGTCGGCCAGGGTGGTGCGGCGGCCGTTGAGCTGGAGCGCGGCCGAGCCCGAGGGGTTGGCCCGGCGCAGCTCGGCGTCCAGCCCGAACGGATCGAATCCGCTGACGAAGATCCTTCGCACGCCCGGTGTGCCGCGGAACTCGTTGGCGGTGAGGCCGCGCGAAGCGTCCTCGAAGCCCGACCTCAGCGCCGCCCGGTCGACGGGGAACCCCGGCTGCCAGCGCCCCAGTTGCACGGTCATCGCGAGCCTGGCCCAATACAGCGGCCGGTCGTCCGCGGCCGGCAGGTCGCCGCCGGGCCGCAGCCCCTGCGCCCGGTTCACGGCGGCCATCCACAGCCCCTCGCCCCAGGCCTTCAGGAGCCGCTGCGCCTCGGCAGCGTCACGCGTGCCGCACAGGGCGGCCGGGAAGCGGCGTACGAAGGCATCGAGCCCGGCCCGCTCCGGGAAGGCGGCGGTCCGCGGATCCGCGAGGCGCTCCTGCTCCGGGTCCGTCGCGGCGGCGGACTCCGCGGCGAAGCCGCCGGGGCAGGCGGTGGCGGCGTCCGCGCGGGCGGCGGCGGGCGGGAGGACGGCGGTGACACCGATCAGGGCGGCGGCGAGTGCCGCTCGGCGTAAGAAGATCATGCGATGTGACATTACATAGGGCCTCACCTCCTGTCAGGAGGCGGAAAGCGCCGCGCAGTCCGGAACGAATCCGTCCGCCGGGGGTCGTGACCGACCGGAATTCAACGGCGGGCGCCGTGAGGTGCCGGCCGGGAAAGCTGTCGGTACGGGGGGCAACGCTGACATCATGGCCCGTCAGCGGTGGGCGCGATCACTGCGCCGGCCGGAAAGGTGCGGCATGGAACGGGAAATGGAGTCGCTGCGAGCCGGGGATCCCACTCAGGTGGGCCCCTACCGCATCGCGGCTCGGCTGGGCAGTGGAGGCATGGGTTCCGTCTACCTCGGGCGGTCCCGCGGCGGGCGGTCGGTCGCCGTCAAGGTGATCCGGCCGGAGCTGGCCGAGGACCCCGAGTTCCGGGGGCGGTTCGCCCGGGAGGTGGCAGCGGCGCGGCTGGTGAACGGCGCCTACACGGCCGGGGTGATCGACGCCGACCCGACCGGGGACCCGCCGTGGCTGGCCACGGCCTACGTCGCCGGTCCCGCTTTGAGCGAAGCGGTCCGGGATCACGGGCCCTGGCCCGAGGAATCCGTCCTGGCGCTGGCCGCAGGGGTCGCCGAGGCCCTGGAGGCCATTCACGTCCACGGCGTGGTCCACCGGGACCTGAAACCGTCCAACGTCCTCCTCTCCGCCGACGGCCCGCGCGTCATCGACTTCGGCATCTCCGCCGTCGCCGAGGCCGCCACCGAAATCACCCGGGCCGGAAGCCTGATCGGGACCCCCGGCTTCATGGCACCCGAGCAGCTGACGGGCGCCGGGGTCACCGCGGCCACCGACGTGTTCTCGCTCGGCGCCGTCCTCGCCTTCACGGCCTCCGGCGCCGGGCCCTTCGGAAGCGGAACCACCTCCGAGCTGATGTACCGCGTCGTCCACGGGCGGCCGGACCTCGGGGCGCTGCCCGGCCGGGTGCGCGACCTGGTGGCTTACTGCATGGAGAAGGACCCCGGCCGGCGCCCCACCGTCTCCGCCCTGCTCGACCTGCTGGACGGGGGTCCGGACGCCCACACCGGTGTCCAGTGGCTGCCGCCGCACGTGATCCGGCTGCTGTTCGCACCGCCGGGGCCGGGGCCGGAGCCGGGGCCGCAGGGGCGCACGCCGCCGGAGTCCGGGACACCGCCGCAAGGGCATGCGCCGGCGGAGCCCCCCGCCCCGCCGGGGGACCGGACGCCGTACGCGCCCGGAACGCCCCCCGACCCGCGCGCACCGGCCGGCCGGTCGACCCGCGCCACCCCCGGCATACCCGCCGACCCGCGGACCCCGACGACCGTCGACCCCGAGGCCCGGACCTGGACCGGGCCCCCGCCCGGGCGCGGCCCCGGCGGCGCGCGGCCACCCGTACCGCCGCCGCCCGCCGTCACGGACACGCGGCGGGAGTACGGGCCCGTGAGGCCGCCGGGACCGCGTCCCCGCAGGCGCGCCCTGGCGGTCGCCGGAGCCGCGACGGCCGTGGCCTGCCTGCTGGTCTGGCTGGTCCCCCGGGCGCTCGACGCCACCGGCGCGCGGGTATCCCCGGCGGCGGCCACCGCGGGCCAGGGCGGGGCCGGGAGCCCGGCCACCGGCGGCACGCGCCCCGAAGGAGCGGGCCCCGCGACCACGCGCCTGCCCGCACGCCCCCCGGCCACGCGGACTCCGGGGCCGCGCTCCCCGTCGGCGCAGCCGCTCCCGGTGGTCGGCTCGTGGCAGGGCACGTATCTGTGCGGGCAGGGCCTGACCCGGCTCGACCTGAGGATCACCTCACCGGGAGGACGCGCCCTGGCGGCGGTCTTCGCCTTCTCCGCGCACCCCGACAACCCGACCGTGCCCAACGGCTCCTTCACGATGGTGGGCTCGTTCGAGAACGGCCGGATGGTGCTGCGCGCGGACCGCTGGATCAACCAGCCGCCGGGCTACCTCGCCGTCGACCTCGCGGCCGTCGTGGTCGGGGAGCGCCCGGCGGTGCTGTCCGGAACGGTCGTCAGCTCGGCCGCCTCCTGCACGCAGTTCGTGGTCGGGCGCCAGGCGTGACCGGATGGCGCGTTCATCCGGCGAGTACCTGGGCACGCGGGAGAGACGATGCACACCGGCGGCGGGCCGAACTGCCGCCGGATCCGCTGGCCGAGGACGAGGAGACGAGGCTGTGAGCAGCATCTGGATGTACGGACAGGGCAGCGGCCACACGCCCCGGGAGCCGCTGCAGGGGTACACGGTGGAGGCCGCCGACGGCGTGATCGGGCACGTGGACCGTCAGCAGGACCAGCCCGGCATGCAGCACCTGGTGGTCGACACCGGCGTGTGGGTGTTCGGCAAGAGCGTGCTGATTCCGGCGGGTGCCGTCACCGGCATCGACACCGAAACCCGCACGGTGAAGGTCGTGGTGACCCAGGAGCAGGTCAAGGCCGCCCCCCGGTTCACCACCGACAGCGAGACGGCCGACCACGACTACCTCTCGGCCGTCGGGGACTACTACGTCTCCCTCCGGCCCGCCGCGGCGCACTGAACCGGGCCGATGCCGCCGGGTCGCCGATTCCGCCGGGCCGCCGGGCCGCCGCGCGGGGAGGCGGGCAGGCGCCCAGGCGGGCACCCGGGGCGCCGCCCGGTGTCAGTCGCCGCCCCACCACCCCTGCACGCCGGTGAGGGCGGCGACGTCCTGGCGTAGCTGCGGGAGGAGGGCGTAGAGGCGGTCGCCCGGACATGCGGTGCTGTTGAAGTCCCGGTGCCCGTGGATCTCGGAGGGCGGCAGCCCGTACTGCGCGCAGACGTGCGCACACAGCCCCACGAGTGCCTCGTACTGCCGGGCGGGCGGGTCCGTGCTGGTGTAGGTGCCCTCGTTCTCGATGCCCACGGCGACGTTGTTCTGGCCGACGCAGTGGGCCGAGCGGACCTGCCCCCGGCCCGCCGACAGCTCGGCGAGGCTTTCGTGACGGCCCTCGGTGACGAAGGCGCCGCGGCTGACGGTGAAGTGCTGGCCGGTGTCGATCCAGCCCAGGGTGTCCATGTGGTGCTTCTGGATCGCCCGCGCGAGGGCGAAGGCCCGCTGCCGGGAGTAGTCCTCCACGTTCGCGGTGGCCGTGTGGTGCACGATGATCCGCTGCGGCGGCGCGGCCAGGACCACGACCGGCTCCGAGGGCGGCCGGGCCCCCCACTCCTCACAGCCGAAGATCTCCGGGCCCGAGCCGGACGAAGCGCGAGCGGGCGCGGCGGCCGCTGCCCACGCGCTGACGGAGCCGAGGGCCAGGGCACCGGTCAGGACGGCCCGGCGGCCGGGCTGGTGCACGGGTGCCGGATGTCTCCGTGGCACGGCGGGCGCCGGGACGGGGGCACGAGCGGACATGGAGAACTCCTCTCACGGGACGGCGCGGGCACGGGCGCCGCCACCGGGTCTCCGCGCGGCTGCTGCCGCGCCCACCGCCCAACGACCGGGTGATCAAGAAGCAACGTCACTGCGGCCATTCCGGCGAAGCCCGTCGGATGCCGGCGTGGTGACACCCGCCGCGGCGGGTACGGGCGGGAGGGCACATGTGCGGATCGAGAGAGGACGGCAACATGACGGTGGAGTGGCCGGAACTGGTGGGACGAACGGCGGACGAGGCGGTCGCGGCCATCCGCAGCGCGTGTCCGGACGCGGAGGTCCCGGTCGTCGCGGAGGGTTGCATGGTGACGATGGACTTCCGGGAGGACCGGGTCCGCGTGTTCGTCGACGCCGACGGCAGGGTCGTACGGACGCCGCGCGTCGGCTGAGCCGCCGCGGAGGCCCGCGGCCGGAGGGGCAGTCCCGCGGGGGCCGCCGGCCGCCCGCCATGGCTACGCTTGCGCCGTGACCAACCCGCGGTGGAGCCGCCGACACGTGATGGGCGCCGCCCTCGGCGCCGTCGTGGGAGGGCTGTCCGGGTGTTCGGACACCTCGGGCCCCGTACACCGCCTGAACCTGGCGACCGGCCCGGAGGGCGGCCCGTACAACGCCTTCGGAAAGGCCCTGGCCCGGGCCGTCGCCGCGAGCGGCCTCCCCCTGGACGTCGTCGCGCAGAGCACCGCCGCGAGCGTGGACAACCTGCGCAGGCTCGACGAGGGCTCCGCGGACCTGGCGTTGGCCATGGCCGACGTGGCCGAGGCCGCCGTCTCGGGGCGCGAACCGTTCACCCGGCCGGCGGCCGTGACGGCCCTGGCCCGGGTCTACGTGAACCACACGCACCTCGCCGTCGCGGCGGACGGACCCGTGCGCACCGTCGGGGAGCTCGCCGGGCGCCCGGTCGCGACGGGCGCCCCCGGATCAGGGGTCCAGGTGGTGGCGGGGCGGCTCCTGCGGGTGGCCGGCCCGGGCGGCGCCCCCCTGCCGGCGGACGAACGGCAACTGGGTCTCGACGCGTCGGTGACGGCGCTGCGCGAGGGCTCGGTCGACGCCCTGTTCTGGTCCGGAGGCGTGCCCACTCCGGCGCTCACGGCACTGGCACGCGAACGGCCGTTGCGGATGCTGCCGCTGGACGGGTACGCGGGTGCGCTGCGCGAACTCCACGGCCCCGTGTACACGGCGGTCACCCTCCCGGCCGGGGCGTACGGGCTGACGGCGCCGGTGGGAACCGTCGGGGTCGGAAACTACCTCCTGGCCCGCCGGGACCTTCCGGCGGGCACCGCGCGGGAGCTGCTCCAGGTGGTGTTCGGCCGGTGGCGCGACCTGCTCCGCGAGGTGACGGCGGGCGCCCGGCTGGAGCCCCGCTTCGCGATCTCGACCGGGGGAGTGCCGCTCCACCCGGGCGCGGTCGCCCACTACCGGTCCGTGTACGGCTGAGAGCGTCAGCGGTTGGACCGTCAGCGGTCGTACCGACGGGCGAGAGCGGTCACGACGACGGGAGCCGCAGCTCCACGACCAGCCCGTGGGGTGTGTTGCCGCCGACGTCGAGCCGGCCGCCGCTGACCCGGGCGATCTCGTCGGCGATGGCCAGCCCCAGCCCGCTGCCCCGGACGTTCTGGTGCTCGGGCGAGCGCGTGAAGCGCCGCAGGAGGAGCGGCAGCTGCTCCTCGGGGACGCCCGGACCGTCATCGGCCACCCGTACGACGGTGCCCCCGTCGTCGGCGCGTCCCGCGGACACCTCGACACGGCCCCCGGCCGGCACGAACTTGACCGCGTTGTCGAGGAGTGCGTCCAGGATCCGACCGGCCGCGTCGGGAAGGGCGCGGGCCCGCAGCCCCTCCTGCGGCTCCGCGGCAGTGAGCTCCAGCCCCGCGCCGCGGAAGGCCGGCGCCCAGGCCGTCGTCCGCTCCCGGACCGCGCGCGACACGTCCTGGTCCCTCAGTCCCGCCGCGCCCGACTCCACCCGGGCCAGGGCCAGCAGGCCGTCGAGCAGCTCCGCCAGGCGCTCCGCCTCGTCCAGGGCCCGTACGTGCTCGGCCCGGCCGGGGCCCGGTGCGACGTGCGGTTCCACGTTCTCCAGTTGCAGCACCAGAGTGGCCAGCGGATTGCGCAGCTGGTGGGAGGCGTCCGCGACGAAGTCGCGCTGGCGGGCGAGGGATTCGGACACGGCCTCGGCCATGGTGTTGAAGTGCTGCCGCAGACGGCGCAGTTCCGGCGGCCCCGTCTCGGAGCCGGCCCGGGCCTGGAGACTGCCGGCGGTCAGCCCCTCCACGGCCCGGTCCAGATCCAGGACGGGGCGCATCAGCCAGCGCGAGATCCCGGCCGCCACCAGCGCGGCCGCCGCGAAGGCGGCCAACGCCGCGCCGCAGATGAGCGTCCAGCGGAGCGTCACGTCCCGACGCGCGGCGGCGGTGGGCACGTGCATCAGGACCGCGCCGCTGACCCGCTCGTCGCGGCCCACCGGCTCGGCCAGGACGACGGCCTCCGGCCCCCAGGGGCGGATGGTCGGCAACCGGTCGGTGGAGCGGCCGGTGAGGGCGCGGCGACGCGCTTCCGGCGCCGCCGCGGCGGAGTCCGGGGCGGCGCCGACCCCGCCCCCGGCAGAGCCCTCCGCAACCGCCTTCCCGATGCCCTCCGCACCCGCCCCGCCCGAACCCTCCGTACCCGCCCCGCCCAGGCCCTCCGCAACCGCCTCCCCGACGCCCTCCGCACCCGCCCCGGCACCCGCCCGAGCGATCGACCGGCCCTCCGTGTCGACCACGAGCACCGCGGCTCCGTACAGCTGTGCGTACCGGCCGATCTCGGCGGACAGCTCCCGCCGGTCGGCGTCGGTGCGCATCCGGTCGGCGAGATCGGCGAACCGGACCGCTTCCGAACGGCGCTGCAGGAGCAGATGCTCGGTCCGTCCCCGCGCGTAGGCGTCGGCCAGCGGGATGCAGAGCAGCAGTGCCGCGACCCCCATCAGCACCATCAGCACGGCAAGGAGCCGGCGCCTCACCGGTCGCCGTCCCTCTCCCCGTCCGCTCCCGGGGCCTCCTCGCCGTGCGCGGTCGCGGGGCCGAGCTGGTAGCCGAACCCCCGGACGGTCCGCACCAGGCCGGAGCGGCCGGTCTTGGCGCGGATGCCCGCCACGTGGACGTCCAGCGAGCGGGACGCGGCGAGGAGGACGTCGCCCCAGATCCGGTCCAGGATCTCCTCACGTGAATGCACCTGCTCCGGGCGCGCGGCGAGGAAGGCGAGCAGGTCGAACTCGCGGCGGGTCAACCGGATGCCGGCGCCCGCCACCGTGACCGTGCGGCCCGCCGGGTCGATCTCGACGTCGCCGGTGCGCACCGGCCCGCCGCCGGCGCCGACCGGGTCGCCGCCCCGCATCCCGGAGCGCGTGTCCGTCCGGCGGCGCACGCTGTCGATACGGGCCATCAGCTCGGCCGTGCGGAAGGGCTTGACGACGTAGTCGTCGGCGCCCGCCCGAAGCCCCTGCACGATGTCGCGTTCCTCGCAGCGCGCGGTCACCACGATCAGCGGCGCGTCGCAGAGGGTCCGCAGCCGCCGCAGGAGTTCGAGCCCGTCCAGATCGGGCAGGCCCAGGTCGAGGAGGACGAACTCGGCCTCCCGGGCGTACCGCAGGGCGTCCAGCGCACGGCCCACCCTGCGGACCGTGTGCCCGCGCTGGGCGAGGGCGGTACCCAGGGCACGGGCCATACGGTCGTCGTCCTCGACGAGGAGCGCGTGCATCCGGAAATCTCCCCCTCCGGGGCGCGGTTCAGCCGACGGGGTCGCCGGGTGTCACCGGTCGATCGTGCCCGTGCTCGGCACGTTTCATCCAGCGGCAGCATGGACCGGCCGCCCTCGGCGGAGAACTCGAACGCGCGGTACACGGGCTCGGCCGGCCCGTCGGGTCCGGAAACCCTCCCGCGGGGTCCGTCGTACCGGCCGCTCGCGCGCTGCCGTCAGCGCGCGGCCTCGGCGCCGGCCGGAGCCTCCCGGTCCCGGTCCGTGCCGTCCCCCCGGCCCGCTCCCGCCCCGGGCCCGGTCCCGTTGTCGGCCTCTGCCTCGGCGCGGCTCAGGGCGACGTTGCGGGTGTCCGGCATCAGGACGTAGGTCACGAGCGAGACCAGCGCGCACCCGGAGACGTACCAGAAGAACATCGACTCGCGACCGCTGCTCTTGAACCACAGGGCCACGTACTCCGCCGTACCGCCGAAGAGCGCGTTGGCGACCGCGTACGGCAGGGCCACGCCGAGGGCCCGGACCCGCGTCGGGAACAGCTCGGCCTTCACCGCCGCGTTGATCGAGGTGTAGCCCGTGACGATCACCAGGGCCAGCAGGGACAGGCCCAGCGCCGACCAGTACGAGGACACGGACCCGAGGGCGGTCATGATCGGGTACGTGCCGACGGTGCAGCCCACCGCGAAGGTGATCAGCAGGGGCCGGCGGCCGACCCGGTCCGACAGCATCCCGGCGAAGGGCTGCAGCACGGCGAAGAGCGCCAGCGCGGTGAAGCTGACCAGGGTGGCCGTCGTCTTCTCCATGCCCGCACTGCCGACCAGGTACTTGGTGAGGTAGGTGGTGTACGTGTAGTACGCGACGGTGCCGCCGAGGGTGAGCGCCATCACCAGGCCCGCCTGCCGCCGGTACAGCCACAGGGCCTTCAGCGTGCCGCGGGCGCTGTCGTCGCGGGAGTCCGCTCCCGACGCCTGCTCCTTGAACGCGTCGGTCTCCTGGAGCCGGCGCCGCAGCCAGAAGACGACCACCGCGAACAGCGCGCCGAGCACGAACGGGATCCGCCAGCCCCAGCTCTCCAACTGGGCCGTGGACAGCGTGTGCTGCATCGTGATCAGGATGCCCAGCCCGAGCAGCTGGCCGCAGGTCATCGACACGTACTGGAAGGACGAGCCCAGGCCCCGCCGGTTCCGGGCCGACGCCTCGGTGAGGTACGTGGCACTGGCGGCGTACTCGCCGCCGATGCTCATGCCCTGGAGGAGCCGGGCCAGCAGCAGGACCAGCGCGCCGAAGTACCCGGCCTGGCCGTACGTCGGAGCGACCGCGATCAGCAGAGCGGCCACCGACATCATGGAGACGGTGAGCGTCAGCGCGCTCTTGCGGCCGTGCCGGTCGGCGGCGCGGCCGAGGATCCACCCGCCCACGGGGCGCATCAGGAAGCCGACGGCGAAGATCCCCGCCGTGTTCATCAGCTGGGTGGTCGGATTGTCGCCGGGGAAGAAGGAGTCGGCGAAGTAGATGGCGAAGCTGGCGTAGACGAACCAGTCGTACCACTCGACGAGATTGCCGAGCGAGCCGCCGATCAGGGCCAGACGGCGCCTCTTGCGCTCTTCCGGGGACGGCGGCGGCGGGGCGGGCGTGACGGTGGACGAGGACATGGCGGCTCCGGAACGGGGAATCCCTCGGTGCGAGGCGGTGGAGTGCCCCGCACCGGACGGACGGGGAC